>CAYLZA010000009.1:0-5212 GCA_964387575.1 uncultured Spirochaetales bacterium
GAATCCGGCGATCAACGCTATATCTATCCTGAAGGTACCGTTATCGTAAAAGAAAATTACAAGGAAGAAGGGGGAGGCGAGCTCTCAGTTATCACTGCAATGATCAAGTCCCCAGAGGACCCGAACGCGCAGGGCGGCTGGGTGTGGGTTTCCAGGGATCCCGAATCGGGCGTCGAACGGATTTTCAGCGAGTCGAACTTCTGCTTTACCTGTCACGCCAATGCAAACGATCGTCATCCCTACGGGGACGAAAACCAAAACGAGGAATTCCGGGATTACGTCTACTATCCGTACGAGGAAAACTAATCGAATGAATACGCCGGATCCACAAAGAATCGCCGATATGGTATCGGCGCTGAAGGAACGTATCCACACGGTGTTCGTCGGAAAGGAGCACGCCGTTCATACATTGTTGATCGGGTTTCTCTCCGGTTTACACGTGCTCATAGAAGATATACCGGGACTCGGGAAAACCACGCTCGCAATGACGCTTGCACGCAGCAGCGGTCTCGATTTCGGAAGAATCCAGTTTACGCCGGATATACTCCCGGGAGACATCGTCGGAATGACCGTATGGAGCGCCGAAAAACGTGAGTTTGTATACAAACAGGGTGCAATCATGCATCAATTCGTTCTCGCCGATGAGATCAACCGGGCCTCGGCACGAACCCAATCGAGTCTGCTCGAGGCGATGCAGGAGGAGACGGTTACCGTCGATGACCGGACGATCGTGCTTCCAAAACCATTTTTCGTCGTGGCGACCCAGAATCCGAGCACCTTTACCGGAACTTTTCTCCTTCCCGAGTCACAAACCGATCGGTTCGGCGTATCGCTTTCGATCGGATATCCTGCAGCCGGCGAAGAGGAAGTAATCCTCAATCGATTCAAAGTGAAAAATCCACTCGAATCGCTCGAACCGGTTACCTCTCCCGAGGAAATCACCGTTATTCGGGAAGGTGCCCGGATGGTAAAAATCGACCCGAAAATCACGACGTTTCTCGTTTCGATAGCCGAGAACACACGAAAGAGCTCCAAAATACGGCTCGGGATGAGTCCTCGCGCAACCCAACACCTTATGCTTGCTTCGCAGACCCAGGCGTTGTTCGAAGGACGCGATTACGTTATCCCGGAAGATGCGCTGTCGACCGCTCACGCGGTGCTTTCCCACAGACTGGTACTCGCAAGCGAGGCAAGGGTGAGTAACAGTTCCGTCGGCAGTGTCATAGACGAAGTCCTGAAGCAAACGACGGTACCGACCGGCATTTCCTGAGCTGTATTGCTCAAAGTAACCGTTTTGAGGAGTCAATGAGATTTCCGCTGGTAATCAGCATTCGATCTGCTGCCGTGTATCTACTTCTTCTCTTGTTGTCCCAACTCGGCCGGTATCATATCGGGCTCGGATTTGATTTCATCTTTTTTATGTTGCTTGCCGCTCCCATTTTGAGCGTGATGCATCTTTTTCTCGCCACGAGCGCCGTAAAATATCATCAGGAGTTCGACACCGATCACCCGATCAAGGGAGAGCATCTGACGTATACACTCTCCCTCGCCAACGAATCTGCGCTTCCTTCGGCACCGATGAGAATCCGCTTCAGAACCGTGCAACCCGGCGCACCGCTTCATCTGCCCGATCTCGATATCGTGCTCAAACCGGGAGAGCGGTTCGAAAAAGCGTTTACCATTCGATGCCCGTTTCGTGGGATTTACACGGTCGGTCTCGAGGAGATGGAAGTCCGCGACGTCTTCGGATGGATTCGAATTCGGCGGAGTGTCTGGCACAGAACGTTTTATGTATATCCGAGGGTTATCGAGACCTCATATCCGTTCTCGATCGGCGATTCGAGCGATCTGAGCACCGGTCCGAATCCCGGCGCCTCTCAAGATTTTTCGCTCTTCGAAAACCTGACTCAGTACCGGGAAGGCGAGAGCATTCGACATCTCGCGTGGAAAAAGTTCATGGCTCTTGGTGAACCATATCTAAAATCGTACGGGAGAACCTCACAACCGGGGATAACGATCTATCTCGATCTGAGACGAACCGGATATCCGACTCCTGCGGTTCTCGAGCGTGAAGACTGCTCGATAGAAATCACCGTGGCCCTTGTTAAGTATTTTCTCTATCGCTCTGTTCCGGTAATCGTTCACGCGATGGGCAACAGCAGGTATTACTTTTATGGTGATGATCCGGGATCATTCGAACGTTTTCACAAGGAAACAATCAATATCATAT
Source organism: uncultured Spirochaetales bacterium (assembly GCA_964387575.1). GTDB lineage: Bacteria > Spirochaetota > Spirochaetia > ARS1246 > ARS1246 > CAYLZA01. The sequence goes on from CAYLZA010000009.1 coordinate 2,231, forward strand.
TTCAAAGCTCCGTATCACCCGCGACGCTTTACGCGGCGGACGCGCAGAGCAGCTTCGCCCGCTCCTCGGTTGTGTTTATCACACACATCATTGATCCGAAGATCGTATCTGTTGTGGAAGAATCGATGGACTCTCCGGCCGGTGTGATACCGCGAACCGCGATGATTCTCAACCGAACGAATATGACCTCCGGCGACCGAAGATTTGCACGAATAACGATCGACAGACTCAGAGAGCGTGGTGGCGAGGTCGTTGAAGTGGAGGACGCGGAAACCATCGCCGAAGACCTTTCTCGGGCGGCGTCATGATTGTCTTGAGAGGATTGTTCGCCTATCTACTCGCACTTGCTCCTCCGGTCGGGGTATATCTGCTTTTACGTGGCGAGGAAGGGATCGTCTTTCTTACGGTCTACGGTTTCTCGATTGTTACTCTCAGCATACTCCGCACGCTTTTCGAAAACGATGCTCGGGCCGGGAAACGGGAAGCCGAAGAAACGGCCGGCACCGGATCGAGGACCGCCCGCGGAATCGGCCGGGCCGCATTCTTCCTCGAAATAGCCGGACATCTTACGGGCGCGACGATTATCGTCGTCAGCCTCAATCTCACGCCGGCCTCGGCATATCTCGCATGGTTTCGTCTCGTCCAGGAGGGTGACGCCGCCGGGATTCTCTCGTTCATGTTCTCGGTAAAAGTTGCATTTTTTGCGGCGGTGTTCGCATCACTTTCGCTCCGTCGCAGAGCGATAATCGGTCTGCTCGGTACGGTTACATCGACATTGATCGTATTATATGCGGTTTATCAGAGCGCATGGATAGCCGTCGCCTTCGTTTTCTCGGCGGTATTGACGGCAATAGCAGGTTTGATCGTGTCGGGCCACGTCGTTACTGCAAAAGCCCGCAAAGCCGCGGCGTCGCGAGAAGCGGCGGAGCGGGAGGCGGTAACGCAGGAAGACGGCGCGGGCGCTCCCGGTACCGCAGGCGTAGCCGGATCTGCAACCGGCGCCGGCGCAACGGCCGGATCGACGGGGCCGGCGGCACCTGCACAGAGAACCGACAGGATATCTCGACGGCCGGCACCGCTGATTCAGATGATAATCGCATCGGCGGCACTGGCAATTCCGCTCTCATTCACCGATCCCGCTAATTTCAACTTCCTCGTCAACACGCTTCCCGAACACTCGGTGGTAAAAACGGTTACCGCGGTCTTTCCCGATTTTCCGTTTCTCTACAACATGCCCGGGTACGGTCACCAGCTCGGTGAAAACGATATCGGAGGACGGCCTTCGCTTACAAAACGTCCCGTGTTTCGCGTTCAAGGCAAATCGGGAGAAACCGTCTATCTGCGCACTGCCGTTTACGATCGGTTTACCGGCCGCGGGTGGGCACAGACGAGGAGCGACGAAACGGAAACTATCGAAGAGGTATTTGCCGGCGAGTCACCGGAGCAACTCTCGAATCCGCTTCGCGTCGATATCATGATCGATTTTTTTTCGAGCGTTCCCCACACCCTCGACACTTCGAGAATGTACGCGGAAGCAAAAAAAATACCCGAGCTCGAGTATGCCGGTTACGACACTGGGTTTCTCTTTCATGTGCCGGTGGTTCGGGGAACCACGTTCTATCTCGAAAGGCAAGAACCCGGAGGGAGGACGCCCGAAACCATAGAACGATATACCGATCTGCCGTCGGAAATTCCTTCGGATGTCATCGAGCTTGCGCGGCGGTTGGAAGGACGGAACGTGAATCAAACGATAGCCAATATCGAAAACTTTCTCGGCGCGAATTACTACTATACACTCGAAGCACCGACCGTGTCCGGAAAGGAAAACCCGGTGTGGGGATTTCTCTCGGGTCAGGGCGGTGGGTACTGCGTTCATTTCGCGTCTTCGATGACGTTGCTTGCGCGTATGAACGGTATTCCCGCACGCTATGTTACAGGATTTCTCGTATATATCCCCTCCGATTCGAACGAGACGATCGTTTCGGGATACGGATCGCATGCGTGGGTGGAGATTTGGGATGAAAAACGAGGATGGCGAACCGTCGAAGCAACGCCGCCGATGAATCCGGAGTTCTACGACGATCCGCTCTATTTCGAGCGATACAATCCGTTCGACAGCGATTATACGGGAACCCAGCTCGATCTCATCATGGGAGACCGGGTATCTCGACCGCAGCCGGAAGAGAAAAAACGGGAGCTGCAGATCGATCTCGTACCGGTCATGATCGTACTCGTCTCGCTCGCGGCGGTTTCGGCGGCACTGCTCTTCGTGCTCTATTCGAGTTATTCACCGTTGACCCGGGAGCGGCGGCTGCAGACTATCGCGCGGCGGATGGTAAAACGGAGCAGACGAGGTGGTGTGTCACCGCCTTCGTCCGTCGGTTGGCGGCGGTGGGCCGCCGAAACCGCCGCGTCGACACATAGCGACGGTGCCGAGCTGGGGCAATCGGCGGAGCTTCTGCTCGAAGTGTTTTTCGGAGACCGGAAGGTGAGCACCGACGACATCGGTTTTCTCAGATCGGTTTTCAGGAATCGCATACGGTAGATCAGGGTCGGCTCCCGGTGCGACGCTCGGAGAGCCCCAGACTCGGGATGGAAATCAGATGGGAAATCAGGATGGAAACTGTATGATAGTTCACGATACACGATCGGATCTCGTCGTTACCGATACGAGCATCGATCCGCTTGCCGATCCGGCACCGACGCCGGCTTCGGTACGCGAAGCGGCGAGCTCGTTTATCAGGTCCGCGTCGGGTTGGCGCAAGGTCTTTGCCGAAAACGGAAATGAAGAAAGCACCACGTCGTCCGTATCTCCGGCCGACCGATTCCTCGCAGCATGTGCGGCCGAAGTATATGCAGAAACATGGACATCAGGGGCGGTCGCTATAGCCGTGGATACCCGTCCGACCGGTCCGGCGATCGCGGATGTCATGATACGCGTTTTTCGGCGTCACGGTATCGACACCCGCTACCTTTTTATCG
>CAYLZA010000009.1:5222-13861 GCA_964387575.1 uncultured Spirochaetales bacterium
GAGATCATGGGATATGTAAAGGAGAACGATCAGCTTTCGGGATTTGCCTATGTGTCGGCGAGTCACAATCCGATTGGTCACAACGGACTCAAGTTCGGCGATTCATCGGGAGGTGTGCTCGGGGGAGAGAGCGCCGCCCGGTTGATGGCACGGTTCGATGAGCTGCTCGAAAGCCCGGAGCTCGACACTCTGCTCGAGACATTCGCGACCGATACTCCCGGAGATGACGGTCTCGAAGAGGTGTATCGTACGATCGATAGCTGGAAAAACGATGCGCTTCGAACGTACAACCAGTTAGTACGCAAAGTGGCTACGGCGGAGGAAACGAGCTCCGCAGTTGATTCGGCGTTCGGCGAGCTCACACATGCAAACAGACGACGGCCGATCGGTATTATCGGGGAGCTCAACGGTTCGGCCCGTTCACTCTCGATCGATCGTGAAATCCTCTCCGATGCGGGTTTTCTCGTATCGATGTACAACGATACGCCGGGGAAGGTCTCGCACCGGATCGTACCCGAAGGGTATTCGCTCGACGAATGTCGGACGCTTCTCGGATCGGTGCATAACGAGAACTCCGCGTTCGTGCTCGGGTATGTGCCCGACAACGACGGCGACCGGGGTAATCTGGTGTATTACGACGACACCGACGACGTGGTACGGCCGATAGATGCACAACAGGGATTTGCCCTGGCGGTGCTCGCGGAGCTTTCCTATCTATCATACCGGAGAACGATTGCACGAGATCGTCCGAGGGAGAACGTTGAATCGGCATCGAAATCGCTTTCCACCGAGACCGGACCGGCCCGCCTCGACGATGTGGCGGTCGTCGTAAACGGACCGACATCGATGAGGATCGAGCGAATCGCGAATGCCTTCGGCGCTCGCGTCTTTCGAACCGAGGTCGGAGAGGCGAACGTTGTGGGAAAAGCGCGAAAGCTCAGAGAAGACGGGTATGTCGTGAGAATCCTCGGAGAAGGATCGAACGGCGGGACGATCATTCACCCCTCCTCGGTGCGGGACCCTTTATCCACGATATTCGCAATTTCGAAGCTCCTGCTTCTTCACGGAAACGGTGAGCTCGAAGGTCCCTTCGGCATGTGGAAAAAACTTTCACAGGACCTTACGAGAGACCAGACCGCCGGTGCTCAACGGGAAACGGGCGACGCGAAAATCGCGGCGATCGATATCACCATCAACGATGTGCTCGAGAGCCTGCCTCGGTTTACAACGACCGGCGCGTACGAAGTCCGGGCGATCATGCAGATACGCGTCGATGATCACGGCGCATTCAAACGGGCATACGAGAACCGGCTCCCGGACGAATGGAAATCTCGGGAACGGGAAATACGCGACCGCACCGGCGCGGATAGCTATGAGGTGGTAAACTTCGAAGGGTACCGGGAGAAATCGGGAGCCGGAAATCGCGACGCCTCGGGACGTCAAAAGGGAGGTCTCGCGGTACGTTTCGTGCGAAGCGGCTATGGTCCGGTGGCGTATATCTGGATGAGAGGTTCCGGTACCGAGCCGGTATTCAGAATCCTCGCCGATGTAGAAGGTCGGGACGACCGGACCGAGTCGTATCTTCTCGAATGGCAGCGTACGATGATCGAGCGAGCCGTCGAAACGATTACAGGATAGCAGGCGACCGTTACCGGCAGGGCTTCCTCGGAATAACGACAGTGTATCGACAGCGTATCGACCGGCGATTACATTTCAGCTCGAAAACTCGTCCTTGAGACGCTCGAGCGCCCAGTGGGCGTCCTCTTCGCACAGGACCAAGGGCGGCGTAAATCGAAGCACGTTGCTCGTTGCTGCGTTGCACAGCAGCCCGCGTTTCAGGAGTTTTTTGCTCAGATCCGCGGCGGATTCCTCGTCTGATGCAAGCTCGATACCGATCATCAATCCCTTGCCCTTGATCCGCCTGATTCTGTCGGACTTCAATTGCGAAATCTCGTTTCTGAGAAACGCCCCCATCCGGTCGGCGTTTTCGGCAAGCTTCTCCTCGACGAGAACATCGAGCGCGGTCTGCCCCACGGCGCACGCGAGCGGATTGCCACCGAAGGTCGATCCGTGCTCACCGGGAGCAAACACATTGAGGATATCGCCCCGTGCAAGAACCGCAGAGACCGGACAATAGCCACCGCCGAGTGATTTGCCTATTACCAGCACATCCGCTTTGACGTTTTCATGATCTTCGGCAAACAAAGTACCGGTCCGTCCGAGTCCGGTCTGGATTTCATCGCAGATCATCGCGATTCCGTGCTCGGTACAGATTCTCCTCGCTTCCGCGAGATACCCGTCGGGAGGAACGTTGATTCCCCCTTCCCCCTGTATCGGCTCGACGAGAAATCCGACGGTGCGATCGGTAATCGCTTCCTCCAGGGCCGATGCGTCTCCGAACGGTACGACCGTGAATCCGCCGGGAAACGGCCCAAATCCCTTTTTATACTTTTCGACGGTGCTGAATCCGACGACCGCTATCGTTCTTCCATGGAAGTTGTCGGAACAAACGATGATCTCGGCTTCGTTCTCCGGAACCTGTCGGGCGCCGTATCCCCATTTTCTGACCGCTTTAAGCGCGGTTTCCACCGCTTCGACGCCGCTGTTCATAAACAGGGCCTTTTTTGACTCCGAAAGTGCGCAGATCTGCTCCGAAAACGGCCCTATACGATCGGTTCTGAAGGCCCGGGAAATCAGCGAAATTCGTTCGGCCTGTTCGACCAACGTTTTGTGTATCCGCGGGTGACAGTGCCCGTGATTCACCGCACTGTAGGCCGAGACGCAATCGAGATATCGTTTTCCGTCGACGTCCCAAACCCAGACTCCCCGACCTTTTGAGATTACCACATCGAGCGGTTTGTAGTTCGATGCCCCGTAGGTATCTTCAGGATTAGTCATGTATGTGTATTTTCCCTCACGGTGTTTCTCTGAACGTCGGAATCGGCGTTAGTATAGTACGTTCAAAACGACCGGTAAACCACCGTGCCCGGACGGTACAGGACAGGAATTCGCATTATGAACCGTTGGTACGGTTTCCCACTACCATAACCCTGTTTTTGGTGCCGTTCCTTATCGGTCATAATGCGAATTCCTTTCGCCGCCGGCGAAATCCGGCGTTGGCAGTTCTCATAGCCACATTTGGAATTGCTCCCCGGAAGCTCAACGATTTCTCGAAGGTCACATGTATGAGAGCGTGCGCGCTCCGTCGTGAGGTCGTGAGGTTGTTCGGCTATCCGGATCCGTCGGGAATCAAGTAGCGATTCCCGCGCTCGGCAACCATCCCGTCGGCTACCAGCGAATCGAGACAGCGACGAACGCGCTCATGTTCGAAGTCCAGCTTTTCGTAGAGCGTCTGCTCGACCACGCTACCGTGCTCATTCAGCAGTTTGAGTATCGTCCCGCGAATCTGCCGGTTGGAGTTTTCAAAAGGAGCCTGACGCGAATAATGAGCGCTTCTGATATTCGGATTACGAGTCCGCCGTTTCAGCATTACTCCGTAATCCATCAGTGCGTAATGCCACGATCTCGGGTCTTCCGAATCAACCGTCTGCTCGGCGACCGGCATTATTTGCCGATCGTTTACGCCGGCGGCGCCATCAAAAAAGAAATAGATGAATACCCGTCTGATGTTCGTTTCTATAAATGCGTTCGGGCGGTTGAATGCAAACGCGAGAATGGCGCGGGCGGTGGCCGTCCCGATCATCGGTAGCGCTTCGAGTTTTCGTTCATCGTCGGGCAAGCTTCCGTGGTGCTCTTTTACAACGATTCTAGCAATCTCGGTCAGCGCTCGCGCCCGCCGATTGTATCCGAGCCCCCGCCACACACCGAACACCTCACTGAGCGATGCTTTCGCGAGCGCTTCGAATGTCGGCCATCGTTCGAGAAAATCGCGGTACTTTGGTAAAACGCGATGTGTTTGGGTCTGTTGCAGCATGATTTCCGAAACGATTATCCGATACGGATCGACGGTGTCCCGCCAGGGGAAGCTTCGTCCGAATGCACCGTAGTACTCGTAAATGATCGTGCGAAACTTCCCGTTCGTTTCACTATCGGGAACCGCATCGCGGTACTCCCCGAACGGCGGCGGAAGAAGATACTCTTCGTCTTTCATAGCGTAACCGGCACAGCGTACCGTTTTCGTTGTCCTTACGATAGGGTACCATAAACTCCATGCACAGCGTAGGAATCATTACGGATCGATTATTCGCCCTGCACTCGAACGGACGTGATCACCCGGAATCTCCGGCCCGGGTATCGGCGGTAAGGTCGGGAATCGAACGGACCGACGATTCACGGTTGCGTTACATCGATCCCCGACCCGCTTCGAGGGAGGAGCTCGAATGGGTTCATACACAATCGTATGTAGACCGAATCGGTCGCACGTCACGTTATGAGTACACGGCGCTCGATTACGAAACGAGGACCAATACCTACACATACGATGCGGCGCGAGCCGCAGTGGGCGGAACCATCGAAGGTGTTGAAATGTTGTTTGCCGGCGAAATCGGTTCGTTTTTTGCGGCGGTTCGGCCACCGGGACATCATGCGGAGCGGGCACGGGCGATGGGATTCTGTATCTTCAATACGATTGCGATTGCCGCCGAGCATGCGCTCAACAGACGAAATCTCGACCGGGTGCTTATCGTCGATTGGGACGTTCATCACGGTAACGGGACGATGCACACATTCTATGATTCGGCATCGGTCCTCTATATTTCGATTCATCAGTTTCCACACTATCCCGGTACCGGGCGGATCGAAGATATCGGAAAAGACGAAGGTGAAGGGTACACGGTAAACGTTCCGCTCCCGCCGGGTTGCGGCGATCAGGACTACGACTATGTATTCAATAACATCGTCATCCCCGTTGCCGAAGAATACGCGCCGGAGCTCGTGCTGGTCTCGGCAGGATACGATCCGGACAAACGGGATCCGCTGGCGGGTATGGAGCTTACGAGTACCATGTTCGGACGAATGACCGCTTATCTCATATCGATAGCGGCCGGCTATTCTTCCAACAGAATCGGCGTCGTGCTCGAAGGGGGATACAACGTGCAGGCGCTCGAAAACGGCGTGCACGCAACGATTGAATCGCTGTGCCGGGAAAGCGATACCGTTTTCGCGGAAATAACCGAGCCTCCGACTACAGAGACAAAGGACATAACCGGGCGATGCGCCGAAACGCTCTCACGGTACTGGAAACGGCTTTCCGGCTGATTGGAACCGTTCCGGCGCGGGAACCGACGACCCCGTATTGTATATGATTGTCTACGACGATTCCGCCGCTCGTTTTTTTCGCGCCTTTTCGGCTTTTCTGCTGATACGGTTCCAGGTACCGGTCAGTCCCATCGCTTTTTTCATTTCAACGACGGTTTCCTTCGCGATCTCGCGCATCTTCAACGTACCCTCGTAGAGGACCTCGTCGGCGTACCCGGTTTGCGACTCGATTGCATTTCGCTTCTCCCTGATCGGGTCGAGAAACCCATTGATCGCGCCGGTCAGCTTCTGTTTTACTTCCACATCCCCGACGTTTCCGGCGCGATATCGTTCCTTCAGATCCTCGACTTCCTGCGTACTCGTATTGAATACATCATGATAATCAAAGACCGGATTCCCTTCTACGGTTCCCGGTATGTCCGCACGAATACGATTCGGATCGGTATACATGCTCATCACCTTTTTCTCTACCGTACGCGCGTCGTCCGAGAGAAGTATGGCGTTTCCGAGAGATTTCGACATTTTTGCGTTTCCGTCGGTACCGACGAGCGTAGGAACATCGCCGACCATGAAGTCAGGTACCGGAAAAACTTCACCGTAGAGGAAATTGAATCTCCGGGCTATCTCACGTGTAAGCTCGACATGCGCAACATTGTCCTTTCCTACCGGAACGAGATGCGCCCGAGGCATGAGAATGTCGGCGGCCTGGAGCACCGGATACCCGAGAAGACCGAACGGCATTTCGTTGAGATCCGCGTTTCGCGCCATTTCCTTGAGACTCGGCATCCGCTGGAGCCGGGGAACGGTCGTAAGCATCTCGAAAAAGAGATTCATCTCGTACACTTCCTGAACCGCCGACTGCAGGTATATGACCGACTTAGCCGGATCGACACCACACGACAAATAATCAATTATCATTTGCCGTGCATTCTCCGCTATGGCTTCGATTGCATCTTTTTCGGGTCGCGTGGTCAGCATATGGAGATCGGCGATAATAAAATTACACTCGTACTCCTCCTGCAACCGCACCCTGTTCTTCAGGGAACCTACATAATGACCGAGGTGAAGCTTACCCGTCGGTCGATCGCCTGTTAGTATTCGTTTCTTACTCATATCCTCATCCGGAATGCCCCGCGCCCTTTCCCATGAGCACACTCGCGGGATAGAAAGCAGGAATGTTTTCGCACACTATTTTTATCGCAACCGTAAGCGGTGTGGCAAGCAGCATCCCCACCGCTCCCCACAACCATCCCCAGAGTATCAGACTGAAGAGCACGAGAAACGGGCTCAGATTGAGCCTGCGTCCCTGCAGACGGGGATCCATGATGTTTCCGATGATCGTCTGGATCGCGAGCATCGAAAGAACGACCGCCAGGACTTTTCCGATCGAATCGGGGAAATACTGAATAAACGCCATGATCGACGTGACGAAAAAGTGAACCGTAGAACCGATGCTCGGTATGAAGTTGAGCACAAACCCGAGAAATCCCCAGATGATCGGAAAATCCATTCCGATGAGAAACAGCAAGAGCCAGATGAGAAAACCGGTTGCTGCACTGATCGCGAGCTTGAGCCCGAGATAACGACCGATCTGCAGATTGATGTGCTCCATCACCAGACCAATTTTCGCGCTGGTACCGGCCTCGAACGCCGCCTCGAGCTTTGACTTGAGAAACGGTTGTTCGAGGAGCAGAAAAATCAGAAAAATCGTCACCACGAAAAGACTCGTCATAAAATCAAAGAAGCTTCCCGAAAGCGTAAGCAGATAGTCTCGAATCATGGTCGGCCAGTCGATCCCGCTCAAAAGATCGGTTTCCATGCCCAGGCTTTCGCTCAGACCCATCGACAGTCCATCGATGAGCTCCTGTAACCGCGCCTGATACTGCGGAAAGTTACGTACGAACGATTGAATACTCGTATAGAAAATGAGCGCCACGAGAAAAAAGAGTCCGAGAAGCATGAGAATGACAACAGCGATAGCAATCGGTCTCGGGATGTGCAACCGGTGCAGGATATCGACGATCGGAGCGAGCACGAACGACAGGAGCAACGCGATCACCAGCGGCATGATTACCGGTTGTGCAAAATCCATTGCCGCCGCGATCAGGCCAAAAGCTATGACGGCCAGCAGAAGTACTGATACTCTTTCGAGATTCATCGTCCCGACACTATCATGTTTAGCCGGGTTATTTAAGTCCAGGCAAATCACGCGGGTGCGATACCGCCTGACCACACTGGTGTGGTCAGGCGGTATCGTAAGAAACGGCATCAGTAAGTGGAGTTCATATAAGCACATTTGGAACTCCTAGGTGCGACTTGCATGAGGCACCGTTCAGGGGGATAATGTGTAAAACACGCGAGTACAAGGAGTAAACAATGCCTACCGATTTCAAACATCAACCCCTTACGAACAGACTCAAGCGATCGATGCCCAAAGTTGGAATTCGACCGACGGTGGACGGACGTCTCGGCGGTGTTCGTGAGTCTCTCGAAAACAGAACAATGGAGATGGCCAAATCGGTGGCTCGTCTGATTACGGACAATCTGAAACATCCGAACGGGATGGATGTGGAGTGCGTCGTTGCCGATAGAAACATCGGTGGTGTTGCGGAAGCGGCGGAATGTGAAGAGAAGTTCTCCCGGGAGGGAGTCGGTCTTTCGCTCACGGTAACGCCGAGCTGGTGCTACGGCTCTGAGACGATGGATATGGATCCGTACCGGCCGAAAGCGGTCTGGGGGTTCAACGGAACCGAACGTCCCGGCGCAGTGTATCTCGCGGCGGTTCTCGCCGGACATAATCAGAAGGGGCTGCCGGCGTTCAGTATATACGGACGTGATGTACAGGACTCGGACGATACGTCGATCCCGCAGGATGTGCGAGACAAGATCCTTTCATTCACACGATCCGGGCTTGCGGTTGCGCGTATGCGTGGAAACTCGTATCTGTCGATGGGTTCGGTATCAATGGGGATTGCGGGCTCGATCGTACAGGAAGGTTTTTTTCAGAAGTACCTGGGGATGCGGAATGAATATGTCGATATGTCGGAGTTCGTGAGGCGCTTCGATGAAGAGATCTATGACCCGGAGGAGTATAAACGTGCTCTCGCATGGGTAAAGGAAAACTGCAAAGAGGGAGAGGATCCCAACGAACCTTCGCAGCAAAAAAGTAAAGAGGAGAAGGAACGGGTCTGGCAGGATGTCGTCAAAATGGCGCTTATCGGACGCGATCTGATGGTCGGCAATCCAAAGCTCGAAAAGCTCGGATTCGGCGAGGAAGCACACGGTCACAACGCGATTGCCGCCGGTTTTCAGGGCCAGCGACAATGGACCGATCACTTCCCGAACGGAGATTTCATGGAGGCGTTCCTGAACAGCTCCTTCGACTGGAACGGGATCCGTCAACCCTTTATCGTGGCAACCGA
>CAYLZA010000010.1:0-13090 GCA_964387575.1 uncultured Spirochaetales bacterium
TCCGAGCGTGGTCTCGACTTCTCGAGGATTCTTCTCGAACCGGAGCTCCCGAAAGGCGGATCGATACGGTGCACCGAACAGCAATCGCTCGATCTTTCCACGGCGTTGGATCCGGAAATTATCGAAAACGTGCGGGACGCTATAGATCATGCCCGGCCGAAACAGATCGCGATGAAGATCAGAAACAACTCGCGGACCGTCGGGGCGACGTTGAGCTACGAAATAACGAAGGTCCACGGTTCGGCGGGGCTCCCGGAAGATACGATACGGGTACGCTTCACCGGATCCGCAGGACAGAGTTTCGGCGCATTCCTGACACGTGGGGTGAGCTTCGTTCTCGAAGGAGACGCAAACGATTATTTCGGCAAAGGTCTGTCGGGTGGAAAAATCATCGTCTACCCGCCTGCGGGAAGCACCTTTGCTCCCGAACGGAATCTGATAACCGGAAACGTCAACCTCTACGGGGCAACCGCAGGTGAGGTGTACATAAACGGTATGGCGGGAGAACGTTTTTGTGTGAGAAACAGCGGGGCCGTCGCCGTCGTAGAAGGCGTCGGTGATCACGGATGCGAATACATGACCGGCGGTCGCGTGGTCGTTCTCGGAGAGACCGGAGTCAACTTCGCTGCAGGTATGAGCGGCGGAATTGCATACGTGCTCGACCTGAATCAGCTGTTCGATACACGATGCAATCTCGAGATGGTGGATATAGAGCAACTGACGGAGGAAGAGGATATCGATTTTCTCCGGTCGAGGATCGAGCAGCACTATCACTACACCGGAAGCCCGTCGGCGAGGAATATACTCGAGTCGTGGGAGGAGGTTCTTCCGTTGTTCGTAAAAGTAATGCCGATCGATTATCGATCGGCACTCGAGCGTATTCGTGAGATGGAATCGAGAGAATCGGAGACCGCGGAGATGACCGAGGAGGTATATACCTGATGGGAAAGCCGACGGGATTTTTGGAATACGACCGATTGCAGCCGCACGAACGTCCGATAAAGGAACGGATCCGGGACTTTCGTGAAATAGCGCTGTCCCCGGCCGAAGACGAGCTCAGGAAGGAAGGAGCCCGTTGTATGGATTGCGGAATTCCCTTCTGCCACTCCGTTGGGTGCCCGGTATACAATCTCATTCCCGAGTGGAACGACGCGGTCTACCGTGGACAATGGCGTGAAGCGTGGGAACGGCTCGAGATGACCAACAATCTTCCTGAAATCACCGGTCGGGTCTGTCCGGCGCCGTGCGAAAGCGCTTGCACCCTTGCTATCAACTCCGAAGCGGTCTCGATAAAAAAAATCGAGCTCGCCGTATCCGAAAAGGCGTTTGCCGAGGGGTGGGTGATACCGAGGCGACCGGGCCGTGAGACCGGGGCGCGTGTGGCGGTCGTCGGTTCGGGACCCGCCGGGCTCGCGGCGGCACAACAGATCAGACGCGCCGGTCACCGGGTTACATTGTTCGAGAAATCGGAGAAAATCGGCGGGCTGCTCCGTTACGGAATACCGGATTTCAAATTGGAGAAACGGATCCTCGACCGGCGGCTGGAGCAGATGAGCCTCGAAGGAGTGGAGTTCGAAACGGGGGTGACTATCGGGGAAGACCTGTCCGCGAGGTATCTTCGGAAAAAGTTCGACGTAATTCTGCTTACCATGGGAGCGGGCACTCCGCGGGATCTCCCGGTAGAAGGTCGTTCTGCGGAAGGAATCTATTTCGCCATGGATTTTCTCACCCGGTCGAACAAATTCGTCTCCGGCGAGATCTCGCGAAAGGAATTGATCTCCGCCGAAGGAAGGAATGTTCTCGTCATCGGCGGAGGAGACACCGGATCGGATTGTGTCGGCACCGCCACTCGTCACTCCGCGGCGAGTGTGACGCAGATCGAGATAATGCCCAAACCTCTCGAATGGAGCGACCCGGTGAACCCGGAATGGCCGTTCTGGCCGACGATTCTCAGAACCTCCTCATCACAGGCGGAAGGATGCACCCGCGACTGGTGTGTGCTCACGAAGAAGTTTACGACGGCGAACGGGTATGTGGACGGTGCGGAATGCGTTCGAATCGAATGGCGAAAAGAGAATCCGGAGGCACGGCCGGAGACGGTGGAGATCCCGGGATCCGATTTCACGCTCGATACCGATATGGTACTTCTGGCGATGGGATTTTTGCACGTCGATCACACCCGGCTTCTCGAGGATCTCGAAGTCTCCTATGACGGGCGTGGCAATATCGAAACCGACGGCGATTACATGAGCGATGTGCCGGGAGTATTTGCCGCGGGAGATGCGAAAACCGGAGCATCACTCGTCGTACGTGCGATCAATCACGGCAGAAAGGCGGCGGAAGCCGTGAACCGGTATGTATTGTAGCCCCACAAAGTTGATTTCATCGGAACCTTGACCAGACACGTCGATTTCGTATATTTTTTGCACTTAAGTCTCCTTCACGAATAAAAACGAGGAATACATATGTACGCGTTGGTTGAAATCAAGGGAAAACAGTATAAAGCCGAGAAAGGAAATACACTGAAAGTCGACAAGCTCGAAGGCGTTAAAGGCGATACGGTCGAATTCGACACGGTACTCATGGTTCATGACGACGACGGTGTCAAAGTCGGTACTCCGTATGTGGCTGGCGCAAAAGTATCATCCATTGTTGAAGAACACGGGCGGGACAAAAAAGTCGTCGTATATAAATACAAGAAGCGGAAGAACTATCGAAGAAAACAGGGGCATCGTCAGGCTTTTACTATGATAAAAGTCGAGGACATCGTCGGCGCCTAGATGATCCGGATTTCGCTCGATTTTACGCGTGACGGTCTGCTGCGGCGCCTCGAAGCTAAGGGGCACGGTGGTCTCGGATCGACCGGGAGTGATATCGTCTGCGCCGCCGTGACGTCTATGGTGCGTACCGCCGCACAGATAATAGAACGGATGCCCGGAACCGAAATGTCCGGCGGAGCGGAGAAACCGGGTGATCTCCGATTTGAAATCGAGCGGGTTTCCGAACGTCGGGAAAGTTATCTGCAGGCGGTAGGTGACTTCGTAGTTCTGGGGCTCAAGAGTATAGAGCGGGATTATCCCGATCAATGTCACGTTGAAATGAATACAATTGATACGTAAGGAGCAACGAATATGGCACACAAAAAAGGTGGCGGAAGCTCGAAAAATGGTCGTGATTCGGCCGGAAGACGTCTTGGTGTAAAACGTTACGACGGTCAGATCGTAAAAGCTGGAGAAATTCTGGTCCGACAGCGGGGAACGAAGATTCACCCCGGTGAGCATGTAGGACTCGGTTCCGACGATACGCTGTACGCAAAAATCGCAGGTACGGTTGATTACCGCAAGGTAAAAGGTCGTCGATTCGTCGATATTGTTGCCGGGAACTCGTAGGTAACCACGATCTTCTTTGTCTTTTCTCGACGAAACGGTAATTGAGGTATCCTCAGGGCATGGCGGAGCCGGGGCCGTTTCGTTTCGGCGTGAGAAATATGTGCCCCGGGGAGGCCCCGACGGCGGCGACGGTGGTCGTGGCGGGGACGTCGTATTCAAGGTACAACGCAATCTGAAGACGCTCGCACATCTCGCCGGGAGGGGAGAATTCCGGGCGGAGGACGGCCACAACGGCGAGAAACGAAAACGGCACGGTAAGGATGGGGCGCCGGTGGAGATACTCGTGCCACCGGGCACATCCGTACGAGACGCCGAAACAGGATCGCTCATAAAGGACCTCGAAGAGGGGGAGCCGTGGACGTTTCTCCGCGGCGGCAAAGGCGGTAAAGGCAACAGTAGATTTACATCGTCTACTAATCAGGCGCCACGGTACGCTCAACCCGGTCTTCCGGGTGAAAGTGTGCGAGTGCGAATCGAATTGAGTCTGATTGCGGATGTGGGGCTTCTCGGACTCCCGAACGCCGGAAAGTCGACATTGATTTCCGCGTTGACCAGAGCGCATCCCAAAACAGCCTCGTATCCGTTTACCACGACGATTCCTCACCTGGGCGTGCTGAAATACGGGTTCGACGAGCTCGTATTAGCCGATATACCGGGTATCATCGAAGGTGCATCGAAGGGAGCCGGTCTCGGGCACCGGTTTCTCAAGCATGTTTCGCGAACGACGGTAATTGCGTATTTGATAGATCTGTCAAGTGAATATCCGGCCCGGGATTTCGATACCGTCGAAAATGAGCTTCGGCTCTACGACGAGCGGCTTGCCGGGCGGAGGAGAATTGTCGTAGGAACAAAAAACGATATCGATCTCGACGGGACAGGATGTGACCGGTTACAGGATCATCTCCCTGACGATAACATCGTCTCGATTTCCGCCGTAACCCGCGACGGATTGGATGCCCTTATTCGTGCGCTGTTTGAAGCCGCGGGAGAGGCGTAATCCCCGTATGCGGATTCTGATTTTCGGCGGTACGTTTAATCCGATTCATTTCGGTCATCTCGACACCGCACGTACGGCACTCCACGAGCTCGACTACGATACGGTTGTATTTGTTCCGACGAGCAGACCGGCTCACAAGCAGGTGGCCCCGGTAATCGATCCAATACATCGCTATCGCATGGTGGAGCTCGCGATAAACGGGGATGAGAGATTAGCGGTTGATCCCTGCGATATAGAGCGGGGCGGTACCTCGTATACGATAGATACGGTCAAAGAGATCAAAAACACGTATCCGATTGACGGAAAACCAGGATTTCTTTTGGGGGACGATCTTGTCGACGGATTCAATAGATGGCGTGATGTGGAGACACTCGTTCAATTGATTGATATCGTGATAGCTCATCGGCAGTGGAGACAACGAGTCCGCTTCGAGTATCCTCATCGCTATCTCGAGAACGAGCCCGAGCAGGTCTCATCAAAGGAGGTCAGGAGAAGAATCGAATCAGGCGAACCGGTATCGGAATTGATTCCTTCGAAGGTTGAATCGTATATCCGGGAGCACAATTTGTATGGGGGTATAGAAGGATTCTAGATGTGGATATTGTGGCCGGATTTCCCAAATCTGCTGATTGACGGCGATATGCGGCGTTGCTATTCTGAGGCCTTATGAAACGACGGAAAGGAGCGATAGATAAGAGCTATATATTGCTCGGATTGATCGTAATCGTTGTCGTTTCAACCGTGATCTTCCTATCGGTTCAATTGAGAACCGACAAAATCGCAGACGCGGTTCGAGACGGAGAACCGATACCGGTGGTATTCCTCGTATCCGAAGACGATTCGCTTCTTTTTACCGAGCTGTTTCTCTATGACTCCACAACCGGAAAGGCGGCTATCTTCGATATACCCGGCGAATGGGGTGATGTTATCGATTCACTCGGGCGGATGGAAAGGATAGACATTCTTTACGAGTACGGCAATCCCGGTGCATATATAGCAAAACTCGAGGATCTTCTCGCAATCGAGCTGCCGTATTACATTGAAATGAGCCTCGGCGGTGTGGAGCGGGTCGTCGATCTGCTCGAAGGCATCGACTTGTTTATCGCGAATCCGGTTGAAATAACCGACGACGAGGATTTTGTTCTGTTGCCTTCCGGAAGCCTTACACTGGATGGATCGAAGATCCGAACCTTTGTCTCTTATACCGATCCGGAAGAGGCCGATATCGACAGACGCGGGAGACATCAGAAGTTTGTTCAGTCATTACTCAAAAGGATCGGAGAACGAGTTGATTATCTGGTGTCCGATTCAGTATTTTCGTTCCTGGAAACGTCGATCAGAACAAATCTCTCCTCCCGGGCGTTCGAATCGTTTGTGAAAGAGATGCAGAAGCTGAACACCGATTATATCGTGCTCAAGCATGTCCATGGGGACCGCGTTATGGGGGACGACCAGGAATTGCTCTTTCCTCATCGTAAAGGCAATCTTATACGTGAAAGTATTCGGCAAACGCGCGATTCCCTGGCGAACACCGAAATTATCGGCTCAGACGATCTCATGATTACGCTCGAGGTACTAAACGGTACTTCGAGGTCCGGTCTCTCGGAACGTACATCAAAACTCTTCGCCGATTTCGGCTACGATGTAGTGCGGTTTGGAAATGCGGATCGCGACGATTACGAACATACCCAGGTGGTTGCAAATACCACTGATATTGCTGCTGCTCAGCAGGTTGCGAATCTCATACAATGCAGCCGGGTAAATACCGATGAAACAGGTGAAATATCTGAGGTAGATGAAACAGCTGTCGACGTGACCATAATTCTGGGATTGGATTTTGATGGTAGATACTGCAAAGAATAAACTTGTCCTCGACCTCGCGGAGTTATTGGAGTCGCATCGTGGACAGGACACGATCGTTCTCGACATTCACGAGCATAACAGCTGGACGGATTATTTCGTAATAACGACGGCAACAAGTGGTACGCACCTCAAAGGATTGCTGAAATATGTGCGCAAATTTCTCTCCGAGCACGAGGTGAAACCGTTTCGTGGGAGAAAAAACGTCACCGAAGACGGCTGGGCTCTTATCGACTGCGGTGACTTTGTGGTTCATATTATGAGTAAAGAGATGCGCGATTTTTACGAGCTGGAACGTTTGTGGTTTAACGGAATCGTACTTTATCGTTCACTGAAATCGTCGTAGTCGAGACCGTCGTCGTAATCGAAATCGTCATATTCATCCAGATCATCTTCTTCGTCGAAGTCTTCCTCTTCTTCATCTTCCTCATCTTCGTCGAATTCATCTTCGAGCTCATCGGATAGATCGTCGTCGTAATCGTCTTCGATATCCTCATCCTCTTCAAAATCGTCGAGATCATCTTCGAAATCGTCTTCATAATCATCGAACGAGTCGTCAAAATAGTTTTCGTCGTCACTCATGTTTATAAAGGGTAACGGCATCTCATGGAATTCGGATGCCGCGGCTCGTTGGGCTTCAGATTCCATCTTCCCGCGCCTCCACAAACTCTTTATTCTTGTAGATTATTGGTGCAATGCGGCCTTCAATCTATGGTATCCGTGTTCAATCTGTCAACAGTTTTCCGATTGGAATATAAGAACAGATAGGTTTTTCAATTCGGTTTTTTTTCTTGAAACAAGGGCCTCTCCTATATTACAATGCAAAATGCTGCGCGCTTGCGAAACAAGGAGGGTTCCATGGAGATTACCGACATTCGCATCAGAAGGGTTGCAGCTGATGGAAAGCTAAAAGCCTATGTTACGGTAACGTTCGACAATTGCTTTGTTGTGCACAATGTAAAGGTAATCGAGGGGAAAAACGGTTCCTTTATCGCAATGCCCAGTCGCAAGACCAAAACCGGTGAGTACAAGGACGTTGCCCACCCGATCAACTCGGAATTTCGAGGCAAATTGCAGCATGAGATTCTGAAAGCGTACGAGGAAACGGCCGAAGCGACGGAAGAACAAGAACAAGAAAATGAAAATGAAAATGAAGATTCGGAGCACGTAGAAGGTTGATTCGATAGATTTAATCACGTAAAAAACACTTGTATCTCTACTCGTGAAATAACAATCGATTACGGTGTCTCACTTGCCTAAAAACCGCGATTTTGCTATTTCTTGTGTGACCAGATACGGTCCGGAAATATTGGGACGTTGGCAAGTGGTAAGCCACCGGTTTTTGGTACCGGTAATCGCAGGTTCGAATCCTGCCGTCCCAGGGAACATACTTATATCGAGAGGTAATAATGGAACAAAAGAGTATAGCGGCGAAGCCCCGTACGGAGCTCAAAAAAGGCGCTTCGCGAAGAGCGAGAAGGAACGGTAATATCCCTGCCATTATCTACGGTCATAGCGGTAATGCGCCGGTTCTCGTTGATGCGCATGATTTTTGGAAACTGTTCAAGAACGTTTCGGAAAATAGCATCATAAAGCTCGAAATGGACGATAGCAGCAAAGAGGTTCTGGTAAAGGACTATCAGGAAGATATCATTACCGGAAAAATCCTGCATATCGATTTTTACGAGATCGAGCAGGGCGTTGAGCTAAGAACACATGTACCGGTACATCTCGAAGGTACGCCACCGGGGGTCAAGGAAGGCGGCGTAATGGAGCAGCTGCTTTACAGTATCGATGTGGAGTGTCTGCCCAAAGACATTCCGGAGCAATTCGTTCTTGATGCCTCAGCTCTTCAAATCGGAGAGTCGCTCCATGTGTCGGATATCGAAGCTCCGGAGGGTGTTCGTTTCTTAACGGCAGACGATCAGGTCGTCGTGAGTATAACGACGATGAAGATGGAAATAGAGGAAGAGGTCGAAGAGGAAGAGCTCGAAGAAGGCGAAGAACCGGAAGAAGGGGAAGAGACCGAAGAATCCGAGGAAGACGAGGAATAGCACTGGATTTCCTCGTCTACGGTCTTGGTAATCCCGGAACACGATTCGAGCACACTCGTCACAACGTCGGGTTTAGAGTGATAGAGCTCGTCGTCGAGAGGTGCAAAACTGAGTTACGGAAGCCTTTGTTTCGAAAATACGAGACGGCGGCGTGTGCAAGCAACACCGTCGGGATTACCCTTTGTCGGCCGTTGACCTTTATGAACAATTCCGGAGTGGTACTGCCGGCTCTGATGAAAAAAAATAACATCACTTCCGATCGGTTGTTCGTCGTGTGTGACACGCTTGATCTCCCCCCGGGTAGTTGCAGACTCAAAAGAAAGGGATCGTCGGCCGGTCATCGGGGTTTGACTTCGATTATAGATACGATCGGAACCGAGGTTTTCTGGAGGTTTTACGTAGGTATCGGAAGACCGGAAAAAAAAGACGATGTTGTTTCATACGTACTCGGTAGACCCGACGATGAGGATGCCGAACGAATAGAAGCCGCTTGTTCGAAGACGGCTGAAGCTATTCTGGAGCTCCGGTCAAAAACTCCGGATACGTTGATGAGCTCGTTCAACTCGCATGAACATAATTAAGGCGACCGAACAATTCTTCACAGTTAACACGATCGGATCTGAATCGACGATTCTCGTAGCATTTTCCGGCGGACCCGACAGCACGGCCTTATTGAACCTTTTGTCGGATTCGCTCGGGCGAAGCGTGGCAATAGCGTACTTCGATCACGGTTTGCGGGATTCTCCCGTCATAGCTCGAGAGGTCGATAACGCTCGAAAATGGGCGGATTATATCGGATGTGCGGTTCATATCGACCGACCTGCTTCGGGAGAGCTCGAACGTATTGCTGCGCGGGTGGGTACGGAAGCGGCGGCCAGGATTTGCCGGTATCGATTTCTCGAATCGATAGCGGAAAAAAACGGATATGATTATATAGCAGTCGGGCATACATCCGACGATCATATAGAGACGATTATTCAGAACGTTTTCAGAGGGGGGGGGGCTGCCGGAATTTCTGGAATATCGGCGGTGACCGGTCGTGTCATTCGGCCGCTTATCAATGTTTCAAAGGCCGAGGTGCTCCGATATCTAAACGACAACGGTATTTCCTTTGAAACTGATACGACGAACAGCGACAAACGATTTCTCAGAAACGCCGTGCGTAACGAGCTTATTCCTCGTATCGAAACTATTTTTACCGGATACCGCAGGAGCTTGGGCTATCTTTCCGAAAAGATGGAGATGATCGAAGCATATATATCGGAACGAGCAAACGAAGAAATTCCGATGGCAACCAGCGAGGATCGATCAACCGCGTATATGAACCTGAGCGATTTTGAAAATGGCGATCCGGTTGTACGTCTTGCGGCGCTGTATTCAGCGTATGATTCGATTTATTCCGATCGGGAGCTCGCTGAAGGTCGCGGATTGCCGTACCGCCATGTGAGACAGCTGATAAGGCGCAGCAACATACCGAGCAATCACGTGTTGCTCACGGGTGCCGGAATTCGTGTGTACAGCCGCGTCTCGACTATCGAAATTTCCCGAGATATTGTTTCGGCGGGCGAAAAAGGCTATCTTATTATCGTTCGCGACGCGGAGCCGACGGTTTACGATAACCGCGCAGCCGGATTTACCACGTATGTATCGGAAAACTCGAGTGACCCTGATACGGCGTGTGAATTCGGGATTGGTACGGCGACTTTTCCCCTGCTGGTGCGATCAAGAGATCCGGGTGACTGGATAGAAACCGGTAACGGACATCGTACGATAAAGAGGCTTTTTCAGCGGTGGGAGGTACCGAAAACGGAGCGATCAACGATTCCCGTAGTGGAGGACACAACGGGAATTCAGGCGGTTATCGGGAGCTTCGCCGGATATCGAGACTGGATAGCCGACGATGCGCCGCTCCATGAAACACCCGGTTCGGCTGAGCCGGTATTGGGTTTTCGGTCAATAATGGAATGAGGTTGCACAAGTGAGTAGCCCGGACAACCGAAATACAGACAATAACACACCAAACAACGGCGATAACGATAACAAAAAAAAGGAGCCGAGCTTCAATTTCGGTAACAACAGGTATGCCCTTTTTTTTCTCGTAGCCCTGGTGTTGTTGTTCTTGTTTCTCTTTATGATGAATGACAGCTCGGGATCGAACGAGATCCCATATTCGGTTTTTCTCGGCCGCCTCGAGGCAGGTCAGGTTGAGGAAGTAAAAATACTCGATCACAGTGAAATACTCGGGAAGCTCAAGACCGTTACCGGCGAGTCTACGTATTTCAAAACAAAAATTCCCTACTATCACGACGAGCTCATGTCGCTTCTCATGAACAAGGGCGTCAGCGTCTCGGGGGGTGTCAAGGGCGTCTCGCCGTTTCAGATATTTATCGAATTTCTCCCGTGGATCATCGGATTTGCGTTTATATGGTTCATGTTTCGTCAGGTACAAGGTGGCAGCGGTAACAAGGCGTTTTCGTTCGGAAAGAGCAGGGCCAAACGATATCTCGATACCAGCAAGCGAATTCTTTTTGCAGACATTGCGGGACAGCAGGAAGCGAAATATGAGCTGCAGGAGGTCGTGGAGTTCCTGAAAAACCCCGCCAAGTTTACACGAATTGGTGCGCGAATCCCGAAAGGAGTTCTTCTCGTCGGTATGCCCGGCACGGGAAAGACACTTCTCGCCCGCGCTATTGCAGGCGAAGCCGGTGTTTCCTATTTTCATATTTCAGGTTCCGACTTCGTCGAAATGTTTGTCGGTGTCGGTGCGAGCCGCGTCCGGGATCTGTTCGAACAGGGAAGAAAAAGCGCACCGTGCATCTTGTTTATCGATGAGCTCGACGCCGTCGGCAGAACCCGGGGAGCCGGATACGGCGGTGGGCACGATGAGCGAGAGCAGACACTCAATCAGATGCTCGTCGAGATGGACGGCTTTGATGCAAAGGACGGCGTAATAATTCTCGCGGCGACAAATCGTCCGGATGTGCTCGATCCGGCGCTTCTCAGACCCGGACGATTCGACCGGCAGGTAGTTGTTGATATGCCCGATATCAAGGAGCGAGAGGCGATACTCAAAATACACGCGGGAAAAGTTCCGCTTGCAGCGGATGTGGATCTTACGAGACTCGCGAGGGCCACTCCGGGCACATCGGGTGCCGATCTCGCAAATCTTGTAAACGAAGCGGCGCTTTACGCGGCCCGAAACAATGTGGAAACAGTGGCGATGTGTCACTTCGAGGAAGCGAGAGATAAAATACTTATCGGCATTGCACGAAAGTCTCGTGTTATCTCACCGGAAGAGAAACGGGCGACCGCAATTCATGAATCGGGGCACGCACTGCTTCATTATTTTCTTCCGCATGCCGATCCGCTTCACAAAGTTACCGTTATTCCACACGGCCGGGCACTGGGGCTCGCAATGGCGCTGCCGGAAAAAGAGGTTTTCTCCAAAAACAGAAGCTGGCTCCTCGACCGAATCAAAATCGCTATGGGTGGGTATGTCGCCGAGCAGCTAATTTTTGGAGAAACGACGACGGGAACGAAAAACGATATAGATCAAGCCACCGATGTAGCGCGAAAAATGGTCTGCGAATGGGGAATGAGCGAAAAACTCGGCCCGGTATCATTCGGGAAGGAAGAAGAGCCGATTTTTCTCGGAAAAGAGATAGCCCGGCACAAAGATTATTCCGAGGACACCGCGCAGACGATAGATGCGGAGGTAAAATCAATTATCGGCAACGCTATTACCGATGTTCGTTCGATCCTTTCAGAAAACCGCGACAAGCTCGTACTGCTTGCCGACACGCTTGTCCAGCGAGAAACTATGGACGATATGGATATCCGCGATCTGTTGCAACTCCCGCCGCGAGCATCCGAAAAAGATGCGTAGATTTATTTCATCGGGTATTGCGATTTTATCAATCGTCATGACCATAGCGTCATGCGCGACCGAAGATGAAACGCGAAATACGGTAACGATAGAGGACCTGACGATAAAGAGCATCCGGGAGGCAATCGAATCGGGAAATCCGATTTCCGCTATACAGGACCTTTCGGCATTGGAGCGATCGGAACGATCGGTACCTTCCGATCAGATAGAAGCGCTCTATAGTTCGGCTCAGCGGCTACTGAGAGATTTTTTTGAAGACGCAGTCGATAGCGGTAACTATCGGGACGCGCTTTCGCACTATCGGTCCGCGCTGGTGCTCGATGCCGAGCTCGATAAGGACACGTGGGACATTTACCGGATTTTTCGTTTACTCGAGGAAAACCAACGGGAAAACGAAAACGAGCTTGTCGCGCTTATCTATATGACGCGGGCCTTGGCTAATGCCGACGACCCGAACGAGCATCTGCGTGAGCTTCTTTCGTATGCGGAGGAAACCGGATACTATTCGTTTGCGCGGTTCGCCGTCGAAGAGCTCGACCGCCTCGGCGTAACGGAAAACCTCCCCGACAAAACGGCAACGCCGAAAACAGAGCAACTCCTGAAAGGAATGGTTACGATCTGGGTAAATCGAGGAATGAGGATCAAGCAGGGAGTCGGCTATCCCGATCGAGTGATCGGGAGCGGTTTTTTCATTGACGACAGGGGATATATAATCACCAATTATCATGTCGTGCAGAGCGAAGTAGATCCATCGTATGAAGGGTTTTCCCGGTTGTTTATCCGGCCCCCCGGTGACGGTTCCAACCGAATGCCCGCGAAAGTCGTCGGATGGGATCGGGTTTTTGATCTGGCGCTTCTGAAAACCGAGCTCGAACCTGAGTTCGTCTTTTCTCCGAAAGTATCG
>CAYLZA010000011.1:0-12578 GCA_964387575.1 uncultured Spirochaetales bacterium
GATTCTTCAAACGCGCCCTCTTCTCCGGTGAGGCGGCGTTTAACCTCGGGAAATCGCTGTTCAAAATAGCCGTTATCGGATTGATAACGTTCCTGAATATCCGCGGTGAGATCGACTCCATTCAGAACCTGATGAGGGCCACATTCTGGACGAGCTTTTCAACTATAGCAGGGATAGCATTTCGAATCATCGTTGAATCGGCAATAGCGCTGATACTTTTCTCAATACCTGATTACATGTTTCAACGCTACCAGCACAGGGAATCGTTGAAGATGACCAAACAGGAAGTAAAGGAAGAGCGGCGTATGTCGGAGGGAGATCCTCTGGTACGGAGCCGGTTGCGCGAACGCATGCGGGAGCTTCTATCGCGAAATATGATGCGGAGTGTTCCCGAAGCCGATGTGGTCGTAACGAACCCGACCCACTATTCGGTTGCGATGCAGTGGAACCGGGACACGATGGAAGCACCGACGGTCACCGCGAAGGGGCAGGACAATATCGCGTTAAAAATCAGGGAGATAGCCCGGGAAAACGACGTTCCGCTTATCGAGAACAAACCGTTGGCGCGAGCGCTCTACGCGGAGGTGGAGATCGGCGACGTGATACCCGAACAATACTACGAGGTTACCGCGCTCATCCTCGCCGAGGTGTATAAGATGAGCGGCAGGGCCGGAGAGGCCGTGTAATGAGGAGTAGCGTATGGCTGATGCACAACAACGCACAATAGGCGGATCGCTTTTCCGGCAGAGGAGTGATATTTTCGTCGCCGTGGGCGTGATTATCGTCGTAATGATGATGATAATTCCCCTCCCGACGGTAATGCTCGATCTGCTGATGGCGTTCAATCTCGTATTGAGCCTGCTGATCATTCTCATTGTGCTGTATACACGTCAGGCGCTCGATTTTTCGGTATTTCCTACAATGTTGCTCGTCTCTACGGTATTCGGTCTCGCGCTGAACGTTTCGTCGACCCGACTTATCCTTTCACAAGGCTCGATGTTCGGTGGTCGTATAGTCCGGGCGTTTTCCGGATTCGTCGTCGGTTCTACCGGCGTCCAGGGAATTGTCATCGGCTTTATTATCTTTACGATAATAATTGCCGTACAGTTTATCGTTATAACAAAAGGCGCAACGCGGGTTGCCGAAGTTGCGGCCAGATTCACTCTCGATGCGCTGCCCGGCAAGCAGATGGCAATTGAAGCGGAATATAACTCGGGAGCTATCACGGAAGAGGAAGCCAGCAGGAAGAAAAACGAGCTGCAGCGTCAAGTGGATTTCTACGGGGCGATGGACGGTGCATCGAAATTCGTCTCGGGGAACGTAAAAGTCGGTATTCTTATAACGTTTATCAATATCATAGGCGGTATTATCGTCGGAATGACGATTCACGGGGAGACGCTCGAAACCGCACTCAACTCCTATATTTCGCTTGCGATAGGTGATGGTCTGGTTACGCAATTCCCGGTCCTGTTGATCTCGACCGCAACAGGTATAATCGTCACGCGTGCAATCTCCGACGGTACATTCGGAAATGACGTG
Source organism: uncultured Spirochaetales bacterium (assembly GCA_964387575.1). Lineage (GTDB taxonomy): Bacteria > Spirochaetota > Spirochaetia > ARS1246 > ARS1246 > CAYLZA01. The sequence goes on from CAYLZA010000011.1 coordinate 1,540, forward strand.
ACGACTCAATTTACCCGACAGGCCCGGGTCTACTGGATCGGCGCGTTCTTTCTCTTCGTTCTTGCATTTCTTCCGGGATTTCCCTGGTATGTGCTGCTGCCGATGTCCGCGCTGGTCGGGTACCTTGCGTACCGGCTTTCCCAACGGGAGGTTGCCGCCGAACAAGCGGAAAGACTCCAGGAGGAAGAAGATCAGGCACAGGAGGAACCTGCGGAAATATCCCCTGTGGTACCGCTTGATCCGATTTCGCTCGAGCTCGGTTATGGCCTCATTCCCCTCGTCGACAAAGACCAGGGATCTGAGTTGCTCGATCGAATAACGCGGATTCGACGTGAAAAAGCGCTGGATCTCGGTTTGGTCGTCCCGAGGATTCGTATCATCGATAATATGCGGCTCGAACCATCCGAATACTGTATCAAGATAAAGGGTGTCGATGTCGGCAGGGGAACGATCCGCGTCGGGCATTATCTGGCGCTGAATCCGGGTGATGAAAAAGAGGAAATTCCCGGAGAGGAGACGAGAGATCCCGCCTTCGGACTTCCTGCCCTCTGGATTACCGAGGAGTATCGCGATCGGGCCGAGCGCGCCGGATATACGGTCATTGATTCACCGTCTATCATAGCGACCCATCTTACTCATGTGATCGAACGTCATGCTTCGGAGATTCTCGGGCGACAGGAAGTACAATCGATTCTCGATACACTCAAGAACGATTATCCCGCCGTGGTCGATGAAGTTGCCAAAATTATGAGTATTGGTGAAATTCAAAAGGTGCTTCAGAATCTGCTCGGAGAACAGGTGTCGATTAGAAATATGGTAACGGTACTAGAGACACTTGCCGACTACGGCGGGGTCTCAAAGGATATCGGTTTCCTGACTGAAAAAGCCAGACAATCGCTCGGACGACAGATTTGCCTCCAGCACACCGACGATGACGGAATTATTCGGGTATTGACGATTCAACCGGAGCTAGAGCAAAAAATAATCGACTCGCGGATGGAAACGGCGTCCGGAATTATCGCCGCTATGGAGCCGTCCGGGCAGCGACGCTGGATCGAGGCGTTGGCAAACGGTGTTCGGTCGATACAGGAACAGGGATACAGCGCGGTTATCCTCTGCTCGGAAGCGGCACGACCTCTGGTAAAATCGAGCAGCCGCCTCGAAATCCCGGATCTGACCGTTCTCTCGATTGCCGAAATAGTTTCGGATATAAAGGTCGAAGCGCTTGGCGAAATACGGAGTGAAGAGGTGGAATGAGATGCAGTACTTTACCGAGCAAGCGTACTCTCACCGGGAAGCACTCGATAATATCCGTACGAAATACGGAGACAGGGCAAAGGTCCTGACGCAGCGGTCGATTCGTATGGGTGGTTTTCTCGGTATGTTTGCCCGTGAAGGTGTCGAATTGACCGGATATATTGCACAGGAACCTCGAAAGCCAAAAGTGGGTAACCTGGAGGAGGAAAAGCGCAAGATTCTTCAGACCGTAAACGACGAGAAAACGCTACAGGTACTCCTCAAGGAAGTGCAGTCGATCAAGAAACGAATCGAAGACGGAAGCAACGGCGAACAAAGCCAGGAGGAGCACGAAACGCTGTCGAAGATCCGTGAGAATCTCGAAAAAAATGACTTTACCAAAAAGAAAATCAACGAGCTTCTTTCGAGACTCCGGAAGGAAGTCTCATTAGATGATCTGGATGATTATCGTCTTGCTCAGAGCAAAATCGTGGAATGGATAGGGGAGATGATAAAGACGGCTCACGATGAGTTTAGGGCGAAGCCTCGCATTTTTGTCCTCGTCGGTCCTACAGGTGTCGGAAAAACAACAACGATCGCAAAACTTGCGGCAATATACGGACTCGGTTCCGGCGGCGCAAAAGCCAAAAACGTACGAATGGTTACTATCGACAACTATCGTATCGGTGCCAAGCAGCAAATCGAGACATACGGAGATATCATGGGTATCCCGGTTACCTGCGTGGAATCAAATCAGGATCTCAAAAAGAAAATTGCACTCTATCAGGATGTCGATTTAATTCTCGTCGATACTATTGGAAAGAGCCCGAAGGATTATATGAAGCTTGCCGAAATGAGAGAGCTTCTCGATGCATGCGGCCCGGAAGCCGAAGTGTATCTGGCGGTCAGCGCAACGACAAAAACAGTTGATCTCGTCGAAATACTTCAACAGTTCGAGCCGTTTCACTACGATGCAATCGTGCTTACAAAACTCGACGAGACGATGCATATCGGCAATATCATTAGCGTGCTCTCGGAAAAGCGTAAACCGGTTGCGTTCGTTACGGATGGCCAGGTTGTACCACAGGATATCGAGCCGGCGACGGTGACGCGCGTCCTCATGCATTTGGAAGGATTTCAGGTGGATCAGGAACGGGTGCGAGAGCTCTTCGATACACAAAAGGCGTAGGATGGAGATAAGTTATGGCTGATCAGGCTGAGCAGTTGCGTGAAATAATGCGCAGCAAAGGTAATGGTTCCGAGGAGAACAAAACGCGGATAATTACCATTTCCAGCGGAAAGGGAGGCGTCGGAAAGACCAATATTTCGATCAATCTCGCGCTTGCCTACGCGCAGCTGGGGAAGAAAGTAATCGTAATGGACGCGGATCTCGGGCTTGCAAATGTTAATGTTGTTCTCGGCATCATTCCGAAATACAATCTCTATCATCTCGTGCGTCGTCAGAAAACGATGAAGGATATCATCATCGACACGAACTACGGAATCCAGATCGTTGCAGGTGCGTCGGGATTTTCGAAGATCGCAAATCTGTCCGATTCCGAGCGTGAGAATTTCATTGATGAGCTTTCGGCGCTATCAACCGCTGATGTGATCATTATCGATACGAGTGCCGGTGTCTCCAACAACGTTCTCGCATTTGTCGCAGCCGCCGATGATGCGCTGATCGTTACGACACCCGAACCGACCGCGATCACCGACGCATACGGAATCATCAAGATAATCGCCACCGAAATCGATTATCTCAACATAGGATTAAAGCTCGTCGTTAACCGGGTCAAATCGGTTACCGAAGGGAAAAAGGTGGCCGAACGCGTTATCAACATCGCCGGTCAGTTTCTCAACCTCAAGATAGACTACCTCGGATATGTATACGATGATCCGGCGGTACAACAGGCGGTTTTACGGCAAAAACCGTTTATGGTTGCCGAACCGTCGAGTAAAGCGGCGATATGCGTAAAGCATATAGTGGGACGGCTCGAGAAGGTGGAGTTTAAAGAGGGGAGCGGGTTGTCGAAATTCTTGAGAAAACTGGTCGGGAAGCTGTGATATGGGGGTAATCCTTAGCTTGACGGTGGATATTTTTTCCCATACTCTAGAAATTGCATAGTATGGATTTGAACTGGAAGCTGCCGGCTGTAAGCGCGGGTGTTGCATTCATCCTCGCCTTTATTTCGGCGACGGTCGGCGGCGTACAATTCGGCGCGATGCTTCTCCGTTCGCTCATTGCGGCCGTAATTTTCGGCGCTCTCGGAATTGGCGTCGATATGCTTATAAAGCACTATTTGCCGGAGCTTGCCGGTGGCGATGCGGAAGGAAGTGAAGAGAGCGAGACCGAAGAATCGGTACAACGCGCCGAAAACGGCGGTGTGGATATAACGCTCGACGAGGAGAATCCGCACAACGTCGGAGCGTCGCAGCTCGAAACGGGGAATGAAGGAACGTCGCCGACTTCCGAAACCGCCGAGGAACCGGGATCAGAAATCGCCGGCGATGAGATGATTGAAGACGTCGAAGAGGTTGAAGAGCTCGAAAACGGCGATGATGAGTTCTCGAATGCCCACAGCGAAGACGACGATGAGGACGAGGGGAGAGCGTTTCAAGCACCGGAATCCGGAGCAACGATCGATGTGATGGGGGATGAACAGGATCCTGAAACCGTCGCAAAAGCGGTCCGTACGCTCTTGAAAAAGGATGAAGAGGGATAATGAATGACCGAAACGGTATACGAGAACAAAACTGAAGACGAGTTATGGGCCCTCTATCGAGAGAACAAGGATCCGAGGATCAGGGATAAGTTCGTTAAACAGTATGCCCCGTTGGTGAAGTATGTTGCCGGCAAGGTGGCGATCGGAATGCCGCATAATGTCGAATTCGACGATCTTGTCGGTTTCGGCGTGTTCGGCCTGTTCGACGCAATTGAGAAATTCGATCCGGAAAAACACGTTAAATTCAAAACATACGCCGTTACACGAATCAGGGGCGCCATATTCGATGAGCTACGTTCCATAGACTGGGTTCCCCGGTCGGTCCGACAAAAGTCCCGTGAAGTAGAAGACGTGATTCACAAGCTCGAAACATCGCTCGGACGCACCGCAACAGACCGGGAAATCGCGACGGAGCTCGGTGTAAGTCTCAAGGATTTTCAAAAGTTGATGCTCAAAATCAGCGGTACCAGCGTTCTTTCGTTGAATGATGTCTGGTATACCGGAGAGGATAGCGACAAAGTGTCGATTGCAGAGAGCATCGAATCACCGCAAAGCCTCAATCCGGATACTATCGTAGAAAAAGACGAAATAAAACGTGTGATTATCGATGCAATAAACGAGTTGCCCGATAAGGAGAAAAAAGTTCTCGTTCTCTACTACTACGAGGACCTGACGCTGAAGGAGATTGGAAAGGTGCTCGAGGTAACCGAGTCTCGAGTATCGCAGTTGCACACCAAAGCGATAATGCGGCTTCGTGCGAAATTGACGAATATCAAAAAAGGAATCATGTAGATATGGTACAGCTCCAGCAGGTACGGCAGTATATGCGCGATCAGGCTGCGCAGGACCGAAATCGGAAATCGGTTCAGGTAACTGCAGAAAGCGTTGAAGCGGGACTGGAAGAGGCGTCCGTGGAGCTCGATCTGCCGGTAAAAAAACTCGCGTATGAGGTGCTCGAAAATGGTAGTGGCGGTTTTTTCGGATTCAATAAGAAAAACTATATTCTGATCGTTTATGAAGCCGATCTGGAGGAAGAAGAGGAAGAAAGTGACGACCTCGGTGTCGATTTCGATGCTATCGGAGCAGAGGAAGAAAAACCAAAGGACGTCGACGGCGAGGTAATCGTCCGGTTGTCTGCCGACGGCGTGCTCATGAAGGTCACCCCACCTGTGGGAAAAGGGAAGAAGGCAACCGAAAGACGTGCGATCGAAAAGCTCGAACGACGCGGAATAACCGACTACGACAAAAATATGGTCTCGAGTGTCTTAAGGGAAGCGGACGGCGAATACATCAAAGTTGGTGAATTCTCCTATAACCCGGCAAACGACAGTGTAATGTCGGTCAACATTATAGACAATGAAATGAAGGCATATATGGTTGTCCAACCTCCGGGTCCCGGTGGAATAGACCAGACATTCGATTCGATGCTTTCCTTTCTCAAGAGCAACGATGTGGTTCATGGTATAGACGAGGAACGGCTTGCGGAATTCGAGGATCATCCGGTGTACAACGAAGAAGTTCTCATTGCATCGGGAACTCAGCCGCAGGACGGCAAAAACGCACGAGTCGTGTACACGTTTGATGTGGACAAATCGAAAGTTAAATTGAAGGAGAAGAACGGGCGTGTAGACTTCAAGGAGATGAACCTCGTTCAGAACGTGGTGGAGGGGCAGATTCTTGCGAAGAAGATTCCTCCTGAACGTGGACAACCGGGGAGAACCGTAACCGGGAAGATGCTTCCTGCAAAATCGGGTTCCGATACCGAAATCGACGTCGGTAAGAACGTCGAGCTGAATGAAGACGGAGCGGTTGCCAAAGCAACGATAAACGGACAGGTAGTTATTTCGGGCGGCAAGATCAATGTCGAACCGATATACGTCGTTCAGGGCGATGTAAATCTCAAGACCGGCGGTAACGTGATATTTCTCGGAACGGTTATGGTAAAAGGCAACGTTGCCGACGGTTTCAAGGTTAAAGCGTCGGGGAACATCGAGGTATACGGAAACGTCGGGAAAGCGGAAATCGATGCCGAAGGCGACGTCATCGTTCATCAGGGGATTACGGCGAAAACCGGCGGAACGATACGGAGCGGAAAGAGCGTCTGGGCGAAGTTTATCGAAAACGCCACGGTGGAAGCCGGAGAATTCGTCGTTGCGAGCGACGGAATCATAAACTCACACGTCATCGCCAACAAGATGATCGTGGTTGAAGGAAAACGCGCGACGATCGTCGGCGGAAACCTCAAAGCGGCCGAAGAGATTCACGCGAAAACGTTGGGAACGGTCGCGGGATCGGAGACTGTCCTCGAAGTAGGATACGATCCACGGAGCAAAGAGAAGCTTGCGTCGATCGAAGAACGTCTCCAGAAGCTCGACCAGAAGATCGATGAGGTCAATCTCAACATTAAGACATTGGAAAACCTCAAGAAAATAAATAAGGAATTACCGGAGGAAAAAGCGCAGTATCTCGAAGAGCTCACCGAAAAGAAGAAGGAGCTCGAGGCCGCCAAAGAAAAGCTGCTCGAAGACGTCCGGGAGATCCAGGAGTATCTCTCTTCTCTCAAGATTCGCGGAAGGATCAGCGCATCGTCGAAAGTATATCCCGGTGCACGAATCTATATAAAAGACGCACATCTCGATGTGCGAAACGAGCTGAACGCGGTTACGTTTATCAATGAAGCAAATGTGGTAAAGGTAACAAAATACGAGGAGCTGGAAGAGGATATCTTTCGGAGGAAGTAGATGCCGATACAACCGCTCGATCTTCAAACTCTTTTTATGCGATTGAGCCAGGTCGGTAAGGAACAGGCCGTTCAAAAAGAAGCCGCGCACATCGCGCAAAGCGCGCAGGGAAACGAGCTCGTAAAACGATCTCAGGAGCAGGCGCGGTCGGTGAACGAATCGAGAGAGCTCGAAGACGGGGCAGAAGCAATAAAAGAGGACGAGCAGAAAAACAGGAACGCCGGAGAAGAAGGAACTCCGCAGGAAAAGCGGAAAAAGGAGCGTTCCGAAAAACGAAACGTATTTCGAGACCCCAATCTCGGCAACAAAATCGACATTAACGGCTGAATAGTATGTCGGCTGTGCTGGTTGCGTTTTTTGTAAGTGTATCACTCTTTTTTATCGGTTTCGTCGTGCTCAGGCGGCTCATACGCCGTGAGCTAGAAGCAGGCGCCGTGCTCGATACAATACGGGACGAGATCAACAGCCTCGTGGTAGAGCTCAATCAAACCGCCGACCGGAATGTAGCGCTCGTGGAGGAGCGAATAAGAACACTTCAAGAGTTGTTATCCGAAGCGGACAAAAAAGTTCAACTGGTCGGCAGGGAAATGCGAAAGCACGATATGGGACTCGACGTATATAACAAACTCAAGAAAGGGGCGGCAATCAAGGGGGCGAGCGAAAGCGCTGAAGCGCACCACGAAGCGAATGCCGACGGCAACGTCGCCGATCGCACCAACGAAAGAAAACCTGCGACAGTTTCAAATCAATCGATCTCCGGTAATGACGTTTTGGAACGTAAAAACAGCTCGGAGTCGGAGCGTAATACATCGGATGAACAGAGCGTTTCGGAACGGGTGATGAATCTTCATCATCAGGGATTCGAGCCGCGCATTATTGCTCAAAAAATCGGGACAAATGTCGGTGAAGTAGAGCTCATTATTTCGATTCGGGCCGGAAGGAACAAATGAATAGCGAAAAGTACCTGCAAAGATTCCGGGAGGACGCTCACGAATTTATCAGCTCGATCCGCGAAATCCTCAATTCGGTAGTAGACCCTCGACGCGAGGAGGCTGTTTCGGGGAATGCCGTTAACGAGCTTTTCCGCCTTTTTCATTCACTCAAATCGGAGGCATCCCAGGTTGGCGAGGAGGAAATATCGGGAGTTGCTCATGAGCTCGAATCGACGCTTGTGCCTGTGAGAAACGGCGATGTAACACTTGATCAAAAAATACGCGATACGCTTTTCAACGGAATCGCCGAGATGGAGCAGGTGCTTGGTCGACGGGAGACAGAGAGAATGAGGGGGCACGGCGAAAACAGCGAAAAGGACTCATTCGACCGACGACACGGCGGATTCAGCGACTTCGAAAAACGAATCCTCGATGAGGCACTCAAACGGGGCGACCGTTTTTACCGCATTACATGCAGTCTTAATTCGAATGCCGAGTTTCAGCAGCCACGTGCTTATCTTATTATTAGTAATCTGGAGCTTATTTCGAACGTCATAAAGACCGTTCCTCCCCTGACGTCTTCGGAGGAAAATGCATATTCGACGTTTGACATATACCTCACGGCAGGAGTCAATGAAAGCGATCTCTTCAGCGCCGTAAATGTAGATGAAGTTGAGCATATACGAATAGAACCGCTCGAGTCGTCGACCGGCTCCGTCGTAGCCTCCGGTCCCGCGGAGGAAGATGCACTCGATACGAGAGGGCTGTCGGGACCGTACCGGGTGGATCCGTCGACGCTGGAAGAAGCTTACTCCCGTTTGGAAGAGCTCCGGAGCGCGATAGGCCACAAAGAGTCAAACAAACCGCTCATGGATACTGCGAATCGCATAGGCGAGTTGCTGAGAAGCATTTCGGCTCGATCGGTCGGCGAATTGTTTTCACATACGAAAACCGTCGTCGCCACGATTGCCGAACAACTGGAAAAGAAAATCGAGGTTGTTACCGAGGGTGACACGGTCGAAACGGATAGTCGGATACTCGATGTCCTCGCGGATCCATTGTTTCATATCGTGAGAAACGCGGTAGATCACGGAATAGAATCACCGGATGAGCGTGCTCAACTCGGAAAAAAACGGGTAGGAACCATTCGTCTCAGTGCACGGAAAGAGGAAACTCAGCTTGTTGTTTCGGTGGAAGACGACGGATACGGAGTGGATAGAAACTCCATCATCGAGCAGGCGAGTGCTGCGGGATTCGAAGCAGACGAATCTTCGGATCTACTATCGATTCTCGGGCGTCCCGGATTCACCACAATCGATAACGCAACCGGTATTTCCGGCAGGGGATTCGGACTCGATATCGTCATGCAGCGTGTCTCGGGCATCGGTGGGAGTGTGGCGCTTTCGAGCGAACCCGGTAATGGTACGAACGTTGTGATTCGAGTACCCGTTCCGCGAGAGCCCGGCGGTATGCTCGTCGTCCGTTGGAAAGATCAACAGCTTTCGATTCCGCGGTCGCATTCGTCCGATATCGTTCCGTTCTCGTTACAGGAATTGCGACGGGACGGGCAGGGAAGATTGCTATACAACAAAAAACCCGTGTATTCGCCCGAGGGACGAATGGTCGTATCAAAACGGATTCCCCGGGAAGGATTTCTTGTGTTGACCCGGATTCACAACAAACCGGCATGGCTGTTTGTAGACGAGGTGTTGTTCGAGCGCGACGGAACGTTGAGTACTAGCGACAAGATTGTCCCGATTACCATAACTTGATGATTTTCTTTGAAGTTGCTATTCTCAGCCGAAGTGTAATGAATTATCGATGAGGAATACATGTCGCAAAACGGAAGTAATATACTCCTTTCGATGTACAGAAATATGTACACATCCAGACGGAGTGAAGCACGTCTCATCGAGCTGTACCGGCAGGGAATCGTAAAAGGGACGGTTACGACCGGAGAAGGCAACGAGGCAACGATAGTCGGTGCCGCCTCCGCATTGGATCGGACGATCGATATATGCAACTTCATGCAGCGGGATTTTGCAGGCTATCTGGTCTGGGATGTTTCGTTGTATCACCTCTTTTCCCATTACGTAGCCAATGAAGACAGCTCGACCGGAGGCAAAGACGGAAATGTGCATCATGGAATCCCATCAAAGGGGCTTCTGCCGATGGTCAGTCATCTCGGCGCGATGCTTCCGAACGTTGTAGGTGCGGTACATGCGAGACGGTCGCACGGATCGAATTCCGTCGGTATCGCGATCATCGGGGACGGAGGGACGAGCACCGGTGATTTCCATGAAGCAGTAAATATCGCCGCAGTTCTCAACGTACCGGTCCTGTTTCTTATCGAGAACAACCAATGGGCGTATTCAACGCCGAACAAGTATCAGTTCAAATGTGACGATCTTTCTTCCCGGGCTCAGGGATACGGTATCTCCGGTGATCGTATAGAAGGTACGGATGTCTTGTCGGTGTATGAGCGTGTCTCTGATATTATCGGACGAATGCGTTCGACCGGAGAACCGTTCATTCTGCAGACCGACTCATACCGGCTTGCCGGTCATGCCGCTTACGATGTTGCCGATTATGTTCCCGAGGAAGAGCTGTCGTACTGGCGAAAGAAAGACCCGATTCTCATCGCACGGAAACGATTACACGACGAGTTCGACGTAAATGAGAGCTCTCTCGACGAAATCGAGAAAGAGATCGATTCGCAGATTTCGGAAGTCGCAAACCGTGCGCTCGAGACGCCGAAAATATCGCCTCAAAAAGCCGACTGGAGCGCGTATTTCGACCACTCGAAACATGCAGAAGAACCGAAACAAAGGATTCTGGAAAAACGAAAACTCGAAGATGTTACGCCGATTCAGGCTATTAACGGTGCGCTCGATCTGGCTCTCGAGCTCGATCGGGAAGTTTTTCTACTCGGTGAAGACATCGGGAAGTTCGGTGGTCCGTTCAAAGCGACGAAAGGTCTCTTTGAAAAATACGGCCGGGAACGGGTTGTCGATATGCCGCTCGCCGAGTCGGGATTCACCGGATTTGCCGTGGGCGCCGCAGCAATGGGACGGCGGCCGATTATTGAGATGCAGTTTTCAGATTTCAGCACAGACGCGGTAACGCAGATCGGCGTCAACGCGGGAACATTCTTTTTCCGGACCGGTCATCCCGTGCCGTTGACAATACGAATGCCCGGCGGGGGCGGACTGAGCTTCGGTCCGTTCCATTCGGAGGATCTCGAAGGGTTTTTCGGCACGTTTCCCGGACTCAAGATCGTATATCCCTCATTCGTGCCGGATTATTTCGAGCTGCTGCTTGGATCGATATACGACGAAAATCCGGTGTTGTTTTTTGAGTCGAAGTATCTACAACGAAGACTGAAAGGTACGGTCGATTTCGAC
>CAYLZA010000012.1:0-12506 GCA_964387575.1 uncultured Spirochaetales bacterium
CCATTCATGCGGCTACTATTACGAGATCATCGATGATCTACTCGAGATCGGTGTCGATATGCTCAATATCAGTCAACCGAATCTCTACGATACCGAGCGGCTCGGACAAGATTTCGGCGGCAAGGTGTGTTTTGTCTGTCCGGTCAGCTATCAAACGACTTCTATTTCCGGCTCGAGAGAAGAGATTTTCGACGCCGTCCGGGAGCTTGTCGATAACCTCGGCAGTTTTTCGGGTGGGCTGATCGGGTACGTCGAATCGTATGAATCGATCGGACTCCGTGAGGAAAACTATCGCGCCTGCATCGAGGCGTTTCGCACCATCCAGCCCGACGACTCATGAGTGGTCGCGCGGTATCGCCGGAAAGCGCCCCGGTGATCAAGGCTTGCACAACCACATATGGAGCGATTTCCGCTCTATGCTATGGCATGCATTTTTTCTATACTTCGATCTCCGATGCGGATTCTTATCGTAGAAGACGACAACGAAATAGCCGCTTTTGTTTCGAAGGGACTCAAACAGGCCGGGTTCGCGGTGGATACCGAATCCGACGGAAGAGCCGGATATGAGTCCGCTCTCGTATCACCTTACGATGCGCTTATCGTCGATATCATGCTTCCGAAGATGGACGGTTTCGAGCTCATCGAATTGCTCCGGAACGAAGGAGTGGAAACACCGATTCTCGTTCTATCGGCCAAAAGCGGGATCGAGGACAAGTTGCAGGGGTTCAGAGCCGGAACCGACGACTATGTTACAAAACCGTTTTCTTTCGCCGAGCTCCTCGTACGGTTGCAGGCGCTGATACGAAGGGCGGGGCGATCAAAACAGCAGAATCAGCGAACAAAGCTTACCGCGGCCGACCTGGAGCTCGATCTTCTATCGAGAACGGTACGCCGGGGAGGGACCGAGATAGAGCTCCAGCCGCGAGAGTTTGCGCTTCTCGAATACCTGATGCACAACGCGGGAAACGTGGTAACGAAAACGATGATTCTCGAGCACGTGTGGGACTATCATTTCGATCCGCAAACCAATGTCGTCGATGTATTGATACACCGGCTTCGCAGCAAAATCGATCGCGATTTCGATGTAAAGCTGATTCAGACGGTGAGGGGAGTCGGGTATGTACTCAAAGTCCCTCAAGTTTAGATTGATTGCGCTTTTTACATCCGCATTTCTCGTCTGTACGGTAATTCTTTATATCGCCTCGTATTTTCTCTTGTCCTCTTCTCTTCAGCAGGAAGAGCAGCGATTCATGAACTCGAAAGCGCTTCAGTTCTGGGCTGTATATCAGACCGGAGGGCTCCAGGCGCTTCGGCGCGAGCTAACCATCGAACGAGCGTTGAGCGAAACGAACCGTTTTTTTGTTCGGGTCGCTTCTCCTTCGAACACGACGCTCGTCTATCTCGATACCACCGATTGGCCCGACTCGGAAGTGGAACGCATCGCAGGTGAAATCAATGCAAACGAACGCAAGATGGTCAAGGTGGAATCCGAAGATCAGACGGGAGATCTATATATCGTTTCAATTCCGTTGTACGACGGAAACAGGATCCAGATCGGGGTATCCAGTGTTCGTCGTGTGATGCTGATGCGACGTTTCAGAGCCTCCTACATACTCGTTGCGGTGCCTCTTGTCGTGATCGGTATTGTCGCCGGGTGGGTATTTTCTTCCAGATCGCTAAGACCGATAAAGAAACTTTCCAATCTCATGAAAAGCATTATTGATACCGGAAGACTCTCGGAGCGAATCCCTGCCACGGGAAGCCGGGACGAGCTCGGAGAACTGGTGCAGCTCGTCAATCGCATGCTCGAGCGCATAGAAAATCTCGTCGTAGCGATGAGGCACTCTCTCGACAATGTTGCGCACGACCTTCGAACTCCGCTGACACGGCTTCGTATGAACGCAGAGATGGCGATGCAGTCGGCGGCCGCGGCGGCGGACGCGACCGAGGCGGTGGACGCCGCCGAGACGTCCCGCACCGAAGCATCGGCGGCGCTGGCGCTCTGCGTGGAGGAATCCGAACGCATGCTCAAGATGCTGAATACGCTTATGGACATTTCGGAAGCCGAAACCGGGGCGATGCGGATGAATGCGGTGGAAGTGGATCTCGCCGAGTTGGTAGCGGATATGGCTGAGCTCTACAGCTATACTGCCGAGGACAAGGGAGTAAACATACGTGCCGAAACTCCGGAAGCGGTCAAAACCGAGGTTGATGTCGATAGATTCAGACAGGTCGTTGCGAATCTTATCGATAATGCGGTGAAATACAGTGAATCGGGAGATGAAGTCGTGATCAGGGCACGGATGGAAACAGGCGCCCCTACCATAGAAGTGATCGACGAGGGAATCGGCATCGAAGATAAAGATCTACCACATATCTGGGATCGTCTCTACCGCGCCGACTCGAGCAGATCCGCCCCCGGTTTGGGACTGGGGCTCGGTCTGGTAAAAGCGGTGGTGGAAGCGCACCACGGAAGTGTTGACGTGGAGAGCACCCCCGGAGCAGGGACGACTTTTCGGGTAGTGTTGCCGAAGACGTAGGTCCCGGCCGAGTGTCGTCGAGTTGCACCGGAATGGGATGGACGCGACATAGCTATCGCGTATTAGCGGGTATCTCCGATCCAGACCGGTGAGCAAACCGCCATCTCCCCGTCCGTTTGAACCACTCTGTAATGGTAGAATGCCGGTTCCGAGCGGTTGTCCACGTACCGCACGACGGCATGATCTCCCTGATCGGAATATTCGGCGATAACTTCGGTATCTCTGAGAAACTGAATTCGCTCGATATCTCCCGGTGCCCACACTTCCGCCGAGATAACCCGTTCTTCGGTAAGAGCGCATTCCGATCCCATAGGATACCCGTTTACCTCGAAACGAAGCACGATCCGCGCTCCCGTCAACGCGTATGTTCGCCGCGATAGAAATGCCTCGAAGAGCGCCCGTCGTGTCAGACGTTCGGCCCATATGCCACACATGCCTCCGAAGTACGGTCGCGGTTCCGAATGTGCGCCTCCGGGGCGGGCGGTGTGCGTATCGGATCCGGCGACGATTCCCATCCGTACACCGTGCCTCAGACCCGCATACACTCCACCCGCTCGTCTCGGCGGAAGGAGCGGTCGATCGTTCGGGTCGAATCCTTCGCTCGATCCATGCATCGACCAGATTTCGGCAAGCCGGTCCACATCGTTCTCCACGGAATCCCAGCGGGTACCGGGCACATGAAGATCGAGCTCGTATCCGGGGTGATGGCTGATGATAAACGCGTCGGTGCCTCTGAGCGCTTCGTACAATCGTGCCGGGTATGCATAACGCGGATCGTCTATCGGCAGATACGGCATATCACCACCGAGGTAGTGGATGACCTTGTCACCGTAATGAGAATGCTGCCATTCGAAGGCCAAAAACGTAACGAAACGACCTTCCTCGAGGAAGTATTCGCAGAAGTGCTTGGCAATTACCCACTTCTCATTGTCGAGCCATCGGTGTACCTGTATCGGAATCGATACAAAGTCCAGGTTTTTCTCGTCTTTCGCCCACAGATAGCAGTCGGCGGGATATCCGGCGGCGGTGGAGTGAAAATCATGGGTATGCATATCGCCGAAAAAGAGCTGCATTCCGTCGGAAGGGATGCATTGATTGGAAGATCCGGAGAGCTCACCATCCGGTGTATGTACCTGCACGTGCACCGGTGCCGTTCCCTGTTCACCCAGGTCGATAGTGCCGATACCCTCGGAAAGGAAGCCACGTGTTCCGATACCGGTTTCGGCGCCGTCACTGTTACCGGCGGGCGATGCGGTGCCGCTGCCGGCGTCCGAGCGGGAACCGAGGCTGTTGGACGCGGCTGAATCCGTACCGGCCCGTTCCACGGCGACTTCGCCGGAATAATCGACACGATTGTCGAATCGATCGCACATTCTGACCCGGCCGATCACGCGGCTTCCGGGAGCTGCGCTTCCCGGAAGAATCACTTCCAGATGTGCCGCCGCAAGCGGCTCTATACGTACCGTAAGCGGTGCCGGAAGCCTCATTCGCGGCTCACCACCGCCGGAATCTAGTATCACCTTGATTTCCCGTACACCTGCGAGTTTCGTCCAGTGGAAACCGGACGATTTGCCGACGTGTACCGTAACCTGGTCACCGGTCCGGAGCCGGCCTTTCGTTATGTGAAAACCGAAGGCGATCGTACCGACGACCATATCACCCGCATGAAGACCACCGGGCGGATTCTCCCCTTCCGTCTTACTGAACACCCGCGGGGGTGTACACATCGTTTCTATCGTAGCCGCAGAAGAGGTCTCGCACTCGACGAATCCCGGGAAATCTCTCTCTTCGGCTTGAGGCGTCGTTCCGAGTGTGCCCTGACCGGCACTCCAGAATATTATCGTTGCGCCTTCGTACAGCTCGCATTCGCCTGCGGTGTAGGTGATGGAAAACGGTCGATTTTCGTTTGCCTTGATGCGCGGCGTATCGATCTCCGCATAACCGAGCCGTGACGATCGATACAGCGACTCATCACCCCGCGCATCCCCGGTCATTCCGGTCGACTCGCCAATTGGTCGGTTGCCGTGCCATCGTTTGAGCGGAACGAATCGCTTTGCATAGTCCGTGTGGTCCCGCCGGTGTTCCGGAAGGCTGATTTCGGTGGTTTTGAATCCGAGCTTTTCGAGAACGTCCCGAGGTGCGGGATCGTCCATCTCCGCCCACATCGCGTTCATCCCTTCCTTCTCAATGACCCGTATTGCCGCCGCGCAGGCCGTCAATATCGTTCCCGGCGGGGCTGCATCCGCTACTGCGACATGACGGAGCTTACCGGTTTCCGGTAGCATGTCCGGGTCGACCCCGACCGTAGCAGTGGCGACCACGGATTCATTATGTATTACGAAAATCGTGCGATGCGGTCGATACGACGGATCGGCTCGAATCGTTTCAAACGATATTTCCGACGCATTCGTCTGCGTATACTCGCGGGTAATTCTCTCCCAGTGCGTGTAGTCTCCCGGGCGATACGAGCGGATAGACACGTCGGTCGGCAATTCGACGGTGTCAACGGCAGTTATATCACTGCAAAGTAGAATCGTGCGATTTGTCATAGGGTAATAAACTCCGTATTACCCATACAATCGAGCACTTCATTAACATCTGTTCCGTCCCCGTAGCGGAGCGCGAGATGGTGTATACGCCATTGGAGGAGTGATAAGTGCGACACAACCTGCATTCTCACAATGGGTAACCGCTTCCAGGTATTCGTTTTTTTGGTGTTCTCGTATAGGTATAATTGCCCTTGCCTCCGTGTGCGCGGGTCGCTGTACAAAATAGTACAAACTATACATGTCGGCAAGGAGCTCACGCGTTAATAACTGTGAATAATGCATTATAAAATAATCTTTCCCTTGACTAAAGTTGACTGATGATTGTTTCGAGCATACGATGCTGTGCCCGTGGTGTATCATGGTGAGGAAAATATGGGTAAGACGAGGGAAACCAGCGTGGCGAATCGAGTTTTTGATACGGATAAGAGGATACGTCTCGGTGTCTGGGGGCTCGGGAGGGGATCGAGCTTCGTTCGGACGTGCACGGCACTGAACATCGACGTCGTCGCAGGCTGCGATTATTCACAGGTGATGCGTGAGAAGTTCCAGGCGCAGGTGCCGGAAGCATCGGTTACCGATTCGGTGGACGAGTTGCTCTCCTCCGAAATCGATGCGGTGCTCATAGCGACCTTTTGCCCGGATCACGCGGAGCATGCGATCAAGTGTCTCGAATCAGGTAAACACGTGCTCTCGGAGGTGACGGCGTTTCACACGCCCGCCGAAGGCGTGCGGCTGATCGAAACCGTTGAGCGGACGGGGCTCGTCTATAACATGAGTGAGAACTATCCGTTCAATAAGGCCCGTATGTATCTCGCCGACAAATGGCGGAAGGGATTCTTCGGAGATCTGGTATACGCCGAAAACGAATACAACCACGATTCACGAAGACCCCTGACATTTCGTTACAACCACGACGGACCGGTGGAGCCCGGGTGGAGCCTCCACGCCTGGAGAAGCTGGAAGCACCAGCATTTCTACTGCACTCATTCGCTCGGTCCTTTGATGCATATAACCGGCGGTCGCCCGGTCAGAGTGGTAGCACTTCCCGGGCACAACAGTATGGCCGCCAATGTGAGTCAGGTAAAGGCGTCGGGGATTTCCACGGTCGCCCCGTCGCTTCTGACCTTCGACAACGGCGGTATCGTGAGAAACTTCATGGGAAGCACCCCCAACGATACGCATCAGTTGCGGCTATGGGGTAGTAGAGCCGCGGCGGTATACGACGGCACGGTCCGACTGTTTGTAGGAGGCAAGGGAAAAGCCGATTCGTTCGAAGTAAGACCGGAATGGCCGATGCTCGGCGAGCTAGCCGAATCGATGGGCCACGGCGGAGGTGATTTCTGGGTGCTCTACTATTTTGCGCGTCAGATTCTGACCGGAGAGCCCGGATTTTGGGATGTGTATCGATCCGCCGACGTTACACTATCGGGAATTTTTGCATACCGGTCGGCGCTCGCAGACGGCGAGGCATTCGATATCCCTGATTTCCGATCCGTGCAGGAGCGGAACGCCTGGAGAGACGATGATGAGGGACAGAATCGCTATGACTGGGAACGGGGCCCGTTTCCCGAAGATGCGGACAGGAGCGCTCTATCCGATTTTACCGAGGTGATGTCGAAGCTCATCGAAACCCATGCCACCGGCGCACGGGCGACCGTGGACTGTCTGGAGATCGCAGACGAAGTAACCGACCGCAAGGCGATCGGCGCGGTCCTGGCAAAGTTTCTGGCCGATTTCGATGAGATGAAACGGGTTTTCGGGCGTGCCCGAGAGATTATCGGGTATCATCCGGAAAGCGACGGTGCCCTGATGCTTCGGGAAATGCTCGAAGTGGCTGAAGCCGACCGGACCGGGACCGAGGAGTTTCGTCGGAAGGTTCGTGAAACCGTGAAACGTCTATGAGCGGCGGCCGCTCCGGCTCGCTTTGCCGTCACCCGGTTTCCAGTCGCGCCGTCTGCCTTTTGCGGTTGCTATCTCGCCCGCCTTTTGAAGCCCCAGCTTCGCCAAAAGCGGTCCGGCAATCTCGAAAACGATGCTTGTCGCGGTAATCGTCGTGATGATCACGCTCCCGGCGTGCGCGCCCCATTCGCCGAGCGGGCCGAACTCCTGTTTGACGATAAGCGCAAGTCCGATCGCCACCCCGGCCTGGGAAAGTATACCGAGCCCCAGGTAGTTTCTGATCTTCTTCTCCGCCCGCCCGATTACCGCACCGAGCCACGCTCCGCCATACAGACCGGATGCACGTGCAACAATATACACAATACCGATGAGGCCGAGCGATGGAAGCGCACGGATATGCAGATTGGCGCCTGCGAGCACGAAGAACAACACGAAGAGAAGCGGCATCACCTCGCTGAGCTGGTTTCTGATATTTCTCGTCAGTTTCTCCGGTTGCGTATTGACGACGCCGATTCCCACGATGAGCAGCGTGAAGATGATCGAGATTTCGAGTGCCTCGCATATTCCGATAACGAGCATAACAAAACCGAATATGAGAATGAAGTGATCTTTTTCGTGCTTGAGAAGCCGACCGAGGAATCCGATTATCAGCGCGACTATGATCCCTACCGCAAGACCGAGACCGATTTCCTTGAGCGGTAGCAGCACCATCGTAACAAAACCGCTTCCGCCGTTATTGCCGGTTACAATCGCGCGTGCCATCGCCGCTGCAAATCCAAATATGATTATTGCAAAACCGTCGTCGAAACCGACTACCGCGTACAGCGCTCGCGTCAAGCTCCCCTTTGCCTTGTATTCGTGAATAACCGCTACCGTTCCCGCGGGCGCGCTGGCGGGCGCCAGTGCGCCGAAGAGGATCGACAGCGGCAGATCACCGGTGACGAGATAGAGAGCGGATGTCACGAGCGCGGCGGCGAGCAGCGATTCGATGAGAATCATGACGACGATGCTCGAGCCCAGCGAGCGGAGGCTCCGCAAGTTCAATTCGATTCCGATGCTCAACGCCACGAAGCCGAGGGCGATGTCGGTTAGAAATGATATATGTGTTGTGGTCTGTTCGTTGAGCAGTCCCAGGAGCGAAGGACCGAGAGCAACGCCGATGATCATATAACCTATTACCAAAGGTAGTTTTGCGGACCTCGAAAGCTTACCGAAAAAGAGCCCGAATACCGCCATAACGCCGACGACCGTGAGAACCGGAATCGATAGATCGTTGATCCACTGTTGCATAGACTCGAGAGCATTCATCGTTGGTGCATACCTCTTTACTATTCGAGCGATCCAACCGTATAGGTCAGATCCTGAGCCGTTACGAGAACACCCGGCTCCTCTTCGATATCGCTGACGATCGTATTGACTCGACGGATAATCTCGTTTTGCAGGTGTTTTTCTACGACTGCAACGATAATCTTGAGATAGTCGGGCTCACGGTTCGTCCAGAATGTCGAGAAAAGCGGAAGACGATTGAGATACGACCCGGCGTTCCCAGCCTCTATTACACTGACCGAGCCCGGTACCGCCGCGCTGAATATTGCGAGGAGCTCTTCAAACGGCTCTTCGCGCTGCGTGAATATGTGCACCAGGCTGTAACCCTTCGACGGTTCTTCGGATTCCTCCTCGTGCAGACCGTCGAGCTTTTTCTTTATTATTGAATGGACCTCATCCTCTGATTCTGCGGAAAGAATTTCCTCTCGTGTGTGCCCATCCATGGCGATTCTCGAGATCGACGAGAGAAGTCTTATGTGCTTTTTACGTTGAAGCGACGGTCCGACGATGAAGAAAAATATCCGCGATAATGATCCGTCGACCGAGTCGTACTCTATACCGTCTCTCGAAATTACTACACCAGCGACGAAATCTTCGACGTCTTCGAGCGAGCAGTGCGGTAACGCAACCCCCTCCTCGAATCCGGTCGATCCCGCCTCTTCTCGCTCCGCGAGCGCCTGATAGATCTGTTTTGCCGAGTAATTCGGCACCTTCCCGGATTCGTCCACGATCTGGGCGATTTCCTTGAGGATTTCTTTTTTCGAATCCGCCTCGGTCCGTATCCGTATGCAATTCCTGTCGAGAGCCGATGATATGCTCATTTTTCAACCTCCATGAGTATTCGAACCACTTCTCCCGGTGTCCCGGCGGCGACAATTCGCCGAACGAGCCCCGGGGTTTGTAATGCCTGTGTAATACGTGAAAGAATCCTCAGATGGACTACTTCGCTGTCGGTGGACACCAGGAAGAAGAGCTGTGTTTTTTCCCCGTCAGTTGCATCAAAATCGGTCCCTTCGGGGCAGATCCCGAGGACAACGTACGGGCCTCCGGGCGGGTTTTTCTTCGAATCCCTGATGTGCGGAATCGCCGCACCGCTTCCGACGGAGGTAGAAATGATGCTCTCCCGGTAGAGAAGCTTGCTCAAGAATTCCTCGAGGTTTTCGATTATTCCTTCCTCGATCAGCGGCCGGATCAACTGCGTGAGCACATCCTCTTTTGCCCCGGGCTGTATATCGAAAACGATCCGCTGTTCTCTTACCAGACGTGACAGCGGGACCGACTCATCCCCTCGTTCGATGAGCCGGGCAATATCATTCCTCGGGACGACCTGCATTTTCGAGTGAAACCAGTCGTTGATCATTGCACGCGAGAACCGCCACTGATTACCGATTTTTGCACAGGGAATTTCATTACGATGAATCATCCGGAGAATCGTTTTTTCAGCGAGCTTCAGATACGACGCCACTTCAGGCAGGGTCATGATTTGATAGTCTGTCTTTTATGTTCATCAATGTCCAGCAATGTCTATCAATGTACAGCAATGAGATGTGGTTTGCAATGATTTTCGGTGAAATTTCGCAAAAAAACGCGGGTGGTCCGAACAAGACCTGGATCAGCCATGACGACATACGATACACGCTCCTCCGCGCCTGGATCGGTATTATCGCTTGAAATTCAAAAAAAGACGACCTTTCGAATATACCGAAAGGCCGTCTATAAAATCCTTACTTTTTTATATTTATTATTGACTCCTCTGCAAAAAGGCCTCATCGATAGGCGTTGAATTCTACTGCTACGCTCTGCGTATGCCGCGATTTTTGAATGGCGCAGCCCTCATCTATCACGCTCTTTGCTTTATAGCGCCGCGCTAGGCCATTTTAGGAGTCATATTATTGGTCGTTATGTGAATACCGGCTGTAGCGGCCCTTTTGTTTGCTCTTTTGGAAACAGGTATCGTGTAATTCTTCGGATGTTGACCATAGCACCGCCGAGAACCACCATCGTGGTCACGCGTGATTTCCCCCTCACCGGCATCTTGAATAGATGCCCTCCAAACGGATGGATGATGCTGCGTACGGTGCTTTCTACCGATGCCCGCTGGTTCACTGCTTCCGCACCGCTTTCGGCCAGCTGTCGGCGTTGCTGTGCTACGCGTACATTCGAATCGCTAAACCGATATACATATACATTCCGCTTCTTCAACCGCTTCGCCGGGCATCGATCCCTCAACGGGCACTGCTCACATTCGCTTCCGTCGAATCCCGCGCTGTAGCGCCCGGCCGTTCGTCCTGTCCGAGCCTCAGCCGAATGCCCTTGTGGACACTCTATTGCGGTAATCGTTCTATCTTCGTCGCGAGTGATCTCAAACTCCTCAAGGCCGATGGTCTCCGATTCCTTTTTCCGTCCCTTGATCGCGCTGGTCTTCTGCCTCACCTGATGAGCCTCAAGTGCCTCCGCTGCTGTTTCTCCCGCGTATCCGGCATCGATTATCACTTCCTCGATTTCGGTGCGCTCGCTCAATCCCGCCAAATCATCGGCGAGCAGCTTCTGATCATCGGTCGCATTCGGCTGTACACTCACGCCGGTGACAAGCTGTAACTCGTTTTTCGGGTCACAGGTTTCGCTAATATTGGCCACGTATCCTCGTGCCGATTCACCGCTTTTTTTGCGATAGGTCGCTTCGGGGTCATCGGGAGATTGCAGCGTAGACCCCGACAGCTCCTTGCCGGTCTTGACGACAACTCCGTCGTCTTCGAAGCGAAATTGTTCCTCGAACACCCGACGGGCGTTTTCAAATGCCTGCTCTTCGGCGTATTCGCCTTCAAGGGCATCCAGCATTTCCGCCAGATCGCTACCGAGCTGCTGCAGTCGTCCTTCAACTTCATCCCGGGAGACGCGGTAGCAATAATGCAACGAATCCTCGGCTACATACGGGCCGAACATCGATTCGTACCTGCTCTGGTCTTCTTCGCTCAGCATCCGGTACAACCGATGGACAATCTCCACCAGCAACTGCAGACGGCTCATTTTGCGGATGTTGCTCTGAAGCTGCGTCGAATCCATTCGCTGTAATCCGGTCTTCACCTCGAACCGCCGGATCTGCTCGTCGCTAATGTGCTCGGTCGCTTGTTGAATCAGGTTAATCCCATGCTCCCGCTCATATTCGACAAGCGCCGCGCGAAAATAGTATAGCGTTCGCAAGTCGAAGTAACCTTCGTCAAAATCCTGCAGCCCAAGCGCGTATCGTATCTGCAGGTCGAACAGGAAATGGTTATACAGCTCTTCATCGCTCCAGCCGAAGCCTGATTTCAGGGTTTCAAATCCAACCAGGATGTTCACCGCCGTGTTCGGTCGGGATTTATTCTCGCTATAGAGAACCGAAAACACCTGCTCATCGAGCCGACGAAAAAACTCATCATAGAACACCGCCGCCCATGAGCTTTCCAGCTTCTTTCGTGCGGTCTCCGGCAGATAGTCCACTGCGATGAACATTTTCGATTGTTGATGCGAATCGTTCTTGCGGAACACCTCTCCCCTCCTAGGAATTCCTCAGCAACGTTAACCGCAGTATACCATGCCATCGGGATTATGAGAATTCGTTACCCTTTTTTGCAGGGGAGTCATTATTGCTTATGTTTTATTCATCAAGTACGGCGCTGTAAACGATGGCCTATCAAATGCCTATGGCGCGAAATGCGACCACCCTCTTAGGTTTGGCCGGCCACCGCTGCACCCGTGTCTACATCATAGCGCGCCGTTGGATGATGCTGAATAGTGGCATGGATCGCATAGCCGACAAAAATACCCTGTTCTTTCGACGCGGTGAACCAAACCCTCCGCAGCTATTTGTCATCTATGAGTCATTCGTCCAAAAGTCGATAGCCGACACCCACTTCGGTCATAATGAACCGGGGATTGCTCGGGTCTTCTTCGATTTTTCTTCGCAGGTTGGCCATAAATACCCTGAGATATTGTGTTTGGTCGGCACTGCCGGGTCCCCATACCTCGGTAAGCAGGAAGCCGTGCGTAAGCACTTTTCCCGCATTTCTAGCCATCACCGCGACGAGTCGGAATTCCGTTGGGGTGAGATGTACTTGCCGGTCGTGAACCGAAACGGTATGCCGATGTAGATCCACTGTTAGGCCACCTAAGTCGAATTTATCGGCTGAGGCAGTTCCGGTTCCGTTACTTG
>CAYLZA010000013.1:0-12375 GCA_964387575.1 uncultured Spirochaetales bacterium
AACCGCTGCCCACCATATGCGATGCAAAAGTATTTCAGTGGCCACGACGTGTCTTACCATATGCCAATACAGCGGCGCAAATCCCCAAAACGAAAACGCCGAAACCGCCGCAATAATTCCTACACGCTTGCTATCCACAACGCGCATACTACTACTCGTTCGGAGTTCGTACAACATGGGCACTTGATAGCGGTATGTGAAAACCTGTTTGCACCGATACTGCCCCCGATTCTACCCCCACCCTTGTTAAACTCCGGACCGATCGGTATGCTTGCCGCCATATCGTCGAAGAGGTACATATCATGACGGAAATCGTCGACTGGGCAGCTATCAAGACAACGATCGAGCGTGAAACATGGGCAGGCCGGCTGTTTTCAACGTTGAAAGATACCACCGACGGCTGGATAGAATCGTACAAAGACGATCCCAAAAGAATCGCAGGCTGGTTTCACAACTACAACTGCGAGAAATGCGCGGCACGGCTTTCATTCAACATCGAAAGTCCAAAGGTGCATCACTGCCCTACATGCGGACATGAAAACACCGGAGAAAAGCTCGACCGGGCGTGGAACAACATGTACCGGGGTCGTGCAAACGCCACCGTGCATACTGCGGGAGTTCTCTTTCGTCTGACAAACGATACGACGTATATCGAATACATACGAAAGGTGCTCGATTTTTACAGCCTGCACTACGACGAGTTCCTTCCCGATCCGCCCGCGAAGGCCTTCGAGGGAAAAATCATGAATCAGCATCTCGGTGATGCGGTCGGGATGATGAGCATCCTCCTCGGGATGGATGCCGTGCGCGAGGAGTTTTCGGAGGATGAGCTCGAGAAATACTACAGCCGGCTGTTTTCGCGGGAAGCGGAGCTCTTCGATTTCTTTGCATCACGAATATACAATATCCCGGTATGGATAAAGTGCGCACAGGCTATGATTGGTGTGTTCTTCGGCAAGCACGAGCAACTCGACTCCGGTTTGTATGATACCTATGGGGTAGTCGATCAGCTTTCTCGCGGTGTAACCGCCGAAGGGCTGTGGTATGAAGGCTCGATGCATTATCACTTCTACACGCTCCAACCGATCTGCTATTTGCTCTACGCGTGCCGTCGACACGAAATGGAAATCCCTAAATTGGCGTGGATATACGAGACCGTAGAGCGCATGTTCGAGTATCCGGCCAAGATGGTTTTCAGGGATCGCTCGTTTCCTAACCCAAACGACGGACACCCGAATCTCACTATCGATAAATATACTGTTCAATATGAGTACGCGTCGGTAATTTTCGATAATCCACTATTCACAAAAATATGTTCCACGTTTTATCGCGATGATGGAGCCGACAACGACGATCCGGACAAACCGATAAAGCCGGGCTCGGTCAGCAGGCTTCTTTTCAACCGTCAACCTCGAACCGATTACGACTGGGACTTCGGATCGATTAACAACCCGCAATCGTATACAGCGATACTGAAGAGCGAAGATACGGAGCTGTTTATTAAATACGGTCAGCATACGCATCTCCACGTGCATCCGGACGTCATGAATATCGAATTTGCATTCGACGATGATCGGGTTGCCTACGATCTCGGCACCGGTGGTTACGCTTCCTTTCTCTTTGCG
This sequence comes from uncultured Spirochaetales bacterium, assembly GCA_964387575.1. GTDB lineage: Bacteria > Spirochaetota > Spirochaetia > ARS1246 > ARS1246 > CAYLZA01. The sequence continues at coordinate 1,626 of CAYLZA010000013.1, forward strand.
GAGTGGCAACGAAAAACGGCGGCGCATAATACCGTGGCAATCGACGGAAGCAATCATTTTCGTCTTACCGACGGAATCGTCGAGAGCTATGATAAGAAACAGCCGTCAATAGATGTGAAGGCCAAAGGCGTCTATCAAGCGGCCAATTTCAGGCGTCGTGTGACGCTCGGGAAACGCAGCATATCCGATATATTCGAAGTGGATGCTCGCGGTGAGTACACGATCGATTGGTTTTTTTACTGTAAAGGAGAGATTGAGTGTGATTATGCTCTCGAGCCGGTGGAGTCGATCGGCGATTCAGAAGGGTACGAGCACCTCTTTGATATCAGACGATTTATCACCGATGATGAGTGGGTTGTACGTTTCGTCTTACCCGACAAAATCATTTCGGTAGAAATGAAAGGTGCGCCCGAAACGCAGGTGCATCTGGTAAACAGCTATACCGATTCGACGAAACACACCAGGTACGGACTGGTAGTCAGACGGTGTGGAGAGCAGACGATGTTCTCGACCGAATTCAGCTGCAAGCCGGTATAGTTGAATTACCGAGGCGCAGCGAGTCGCGGTCGGAGCGCGGAATTTACGACGTAAATGCCTTGAGTGCGCGGATCCATTTCCTGCACGCCGCCTCACCCGCCGCAACGAGCTTGTCGATCTCTCGAAGCCGGTAGTATTTAAAGCCTGCGAGATCCGGGGCTATCATAATATCCGCGGTTTGTTTTTTCGACTTCGCCACGTTGTATATAAGGATATTGAGGCTTCGATAAAAAACATCGATCAAATTGTCCGGCGGATCGGCGTGCCCTCTATCGACGTTCAGGTCCACACCAACAACGGCGTCCGCTCCCATTTCTCGAACGACATCGACCGGCACATCATCAACCAATCCGCCGTCGACGAGGATTCGATCCCCCCATTTCGTCGGAGCAAAGATCGCCGGTATGCTGCAGCTTGCCCGTACCGCATGCGAAACGCTGCCTTCGGACAAAACCACCGGCTCTCCGCTCTGTATATCGGTGGCAACTGCACAAAACGGAATCGTCATGTCGGAAAAATCTCGCTCCCCGATCACATCGTTCAACGCTTTTTCGAGCTTTTTCGCACTCACCATCCCCATTCCGTCGAAGGCGGGCGAAACAATATCGCCCCAGTTGATCGACTCCGCAACCTCGCGCATTTCGCGCCAACCGAGACCTGCACAATAGAGCGCCCCCATCAGACTTCCCGCACTCGTGCCTGCCACGTGAGATATCTTTACACCTTCCTCTTCGAGTACCTTGATCACGCCGATATGAGCCACCCCGCGTGCCGCACCACCGCCGAGAGCCAAACCGAGCCTTTTTTCCCACGGCAGCTTCCAACGTAAACTCAACAATTTCACGGTCTTTCTCCTGATATTTCACGCATATTCGTTTGATCGTCGATATGCACGGGTTCGACACGTACCGAGTCGAGCCGGTCCAAGTATATCTCCATTTCGTGGTCACCCGGAAACTCCGAGAATTTTTTCCAGCTCCACGTATCCCAGTACCCCCGGGAGTATCCGATACCCACGCTTTCCGGATCAATATAATAGTACGTATTTCCGCCCAACAACAAAACTTCAGGACCGAAGTGGACATATCCGCTTTTTGGATCCCGTCGTTCAGAAACAAACGGTACGCGAGCTATCGAATCGAATCCGTTCATCACTCTGAGTAACGGTATATCGCGAAAGAACGTGCTTCCTTCGAAATCTGTTATCATCGGCTGCCCGAATGTAATCGTCTCGACAACTTCGCATCCTTCGTTGATCAGTAGCTCGGCTATGATAACCGCAATGGCACCACCCATCGAATGCCCCGCTGTAACGACTTTACGAGTCGTCCCGAGTTTTCGGCGCAATTCAGCCATTACCGCATGCGATGCGGTCAGAAATCCTCTGTGAACCCGTCCTCCTATCAGCGGATCATAGACGAGATCGAATCTGGCGTCGGTAACTACATTTCTGAATTTCGACGTACCGCGGATCGCTACGATCTTTGCGTTTCCATCAATATCATTCGCAACGACATATCGAAGATCCAGATCCTCTATTTCATAGACATGTACATCGACAAACCGCCGCACTCCGATCTCTCATGCCGTCATGATATATCAACGAAGATACAAGGTGTAGGGTACACGATGGATCTCGACTGATTCCGGCCCCTTCCGGCCTGTTAGCGCGCAACGGCTATCATAGCAAACGATTCCGCATCCAGCTCGGCGCCGTCGAAACCGCCGAAATACGAGACCTCCGAAAAACCCGCATCCGCAAACAGCGAGCTCATTCGCTCTCGTGTCACGCCGAGCAAACGCACGCGGCTTTCCACCGGCCCTGCATCGATATCGTTGCGGATCAATCGCGTTCGGAAAACGACCACTCCATCATCGTCATCGTATTCGTAGTATCGTTCCAGACGCGCCGCTCCGTCGGGTGCTTCCAAGGCAGGAAGTTGATGCAGATCGTTACGAAAAATGCGATCAAAGTTGATTATCTGCACGATACATGTCCCGTTATTCGATAGAAGCTTCCGCATCCCGCGTAATGCGTTTTCGATTTCGGTTTCCGATTCGAGGTGCACGATCGAGTTGCCTATGCAATACACTACGTCGAATCGATCACGTTCAAATCGATCGGCGGCTCCAAAAAGCTCATCGAGAGCAAGCATATTACCGACACGAAATTTAACCGTTCCCCTCATCTTACCGGCGTACGTGCCGCCGGCTCCTGCTTCGCCGGCCTCCGTATCGTCTCCCGCCTCGTCGATCGTCGTTGAATCGACTTTTCCCTTCGCTTTTTCGATCATCGATTCATCCAGATCAACTCCCATAACCGTAAATCCCCGCTCGGCCAAGGCAAGCGCGTGGCTTCCGGTTCCGCAGGCAACATCGAGAATTCTCCCGTTTTCAGGACACCGTTCCGCAATGAATCGTACGGCGTTTTCCGAAGCCGGAAACAGCGAATCGTAAACACTGCTCAACTGCTCATAAAAGTCCATGCCACCGTATCGCACGTTCGGCGAGGCTTTACAAGGGGGGTAAATTACGACAACGTTAGCGCAACCGATATACCACGGAGGTTTACATGAGCACGATACGATCGGTGTATATGATGACTGATATGGAAGGAGTCGCGGGAGTCGATATGTGGGATCCCCGACACTACGAATATGCAAATGAAGCTAAGGGGGTCTATGAACGCTCGGAAATCCAGCGGCTGCTTACCGGCGAAGTCAATGCGGCCGCCGGGGCGTTGTTCGAAGCCGGCGTAGAGGAAGTAATTGTCAACGATGGTCACGGAGCCGGTCGAACGATTCTTCCGGAAGATCTCATTTCGGGGATCAAAATAGCACGCGGGAAGATGCGGCCGCGACCCGCGCTCGGTTTGAGCCCGACATGTGATGCGCTCGTACAGGTCGGAATGCACGCGATGGGTGGAACCCCAAACGGCTGTCTCGCTCACACGATGAGTCGAGGCAAATATTACAAAGTAAACGACATCGACGTCGGTGAAATGGAGATTGCCGCATATATCGCGGGCGAGCTGGGCATTCCATGGATATTTACCGCGGGCGACAGTCATGCTTGCATCGAAAGCGAGCGATTCGTGGACGGGATCATTACCGCTGCGGTAAAGGAGGGAGTATCCGAGCTTGCTGCAATTCACCTCGCACCGGTGGACGCCCGCGCACTCATCGCCCGACGTATCAGGGAAGCGGTCGAACGGGCAGGCGAAATCAAACCGCTCGTTCCCGGGAAACCGGTCGTTCTACAAATCGAGCGGGATCAACCGTTTGAGGGAGAGCTTCCCGAATGGGTCGAAAAAATCAGCGATCGCGTGGTTCGCTACCACGCCGACTCTATGTGGCAGGCCATGGGACAGGCACACTACAATACCGAGAATCTCGTTCCACCGGTGTAAGTCGAGTACTAAAAATCCACAATTTTCGGATCACTCAGGGCGTAAAACAACGGAACATCGGGTTCACGAAAACGGAGATACTTGAACGGGTGCACATCGAGCAGATTCGGGTACCAGCCGCCGATTTTTTCGCGGTCGATGAAATTCACCGAGAGCGTATGTGCAAGTGGAAGGACTACCACATCATCGGTCAACAGTTTTTCTTCCGCCTCCGCAAGCAACTTATACCGCTCTTCGTCCAGCTCGCTCATCGCCTTGTCGATAATCCGGTCATAACCTTCACCGGCAAATCGTGCGTCGTTCAGTCTACTTCCGGCGGTCCACATCTGAAGGAACGCAAGCGGATCCGCGAAATCTCCAATCCAGGTCGATGATCCGACCGTAAATCCTCCCTCTTCCACCCGTTGCGAATACTCGCTCCAGGCGACCATCTCCATATCTACGTCTACCGACAGATACTCACGCCAGGCAGTTGCAATCTGCGTCGCCGCCTGTGCTGCAGTCGTACCGGGAATCATCAGGAATACGATGGTCGGCAGCCCCCGTCCTTCGGGGAAACCCGCTTCCTCGAGCAACTCGAGTCCTTTTTGTACATTCTGTTCTTCGAGCCCTGTTACTTCAGGATAGTCACCCATCCGCGGCACGAGCGTAGACGTCGGGAATTGCGAAATCGAGCTTCGTATCTGATTCCAGCGAACGAGAAGCGCAAGCCCCTTTCGAACCCGTTCGTCGTTCCACGGTTTCGAATCGCTTCTGAAGTAGAGATAGCTCGTTGCAAACAACGGTGAAACCTGTGTGTATCTGTCGTCCTCGAGCATGCTCATATCGGCGGTTACCGCCCAGTGGACCTGGTCGTTCAAAAGCGATTCGGTTATCGCCTGTGTATCATCCGAAAAATCGAGCCCGATCTCGGAAAGCGCTACATTCCAGTGATCCCAATACTGTGGATTTTTCTCGAGCAGCAAGGTGTCTCCGTTTAACTTCGACGGCGAAAACGCTCCGTTGGTAATAAGCGGCGCCGACCACTCCCATCCGCTCCTGTTCCGGTACGACTCGTGTACGGGGACGAACGTCATATGTGCGAGCATACTCAGGAAATGAGCCGCCGGTTGTTCGAGCTCTACGATTAGCGTCTGTGGATCCGGGGCCTTTATTCCGACCGACACCGGGTTGTCGGTCTCTCCTTTGCGATACGAACGCGCCCCGGCTATCACGTCGAAAAGAAACGAATACTCACCTTCATCCTCGGGATCGAGGATCCGAAGCCAGGATTGACGAAAGTCCTCAGCCGTCACCGGATCGCCGTTGCTGAACCGTGCCCGCTTGCGAAGAAAAAACTCGTAGCGTCTGGCGTTTTCGGAGATCTCCCATCGGTAGGCGACACCCGGCACCGGTTGTAATGTCTCTGGATCGTACGATACGAGTCCCTCATAAATTCCCGTAGCTATCTGAAGCTCGGTTGTCCTATATGAGTGGAGTGGGTCGAGCGTCAAATCTCCGCCGGTGAATGCTATAGTCAGCTTCGTCGGGGTATCACCGTTCGTTTGGGCGAACACCCCGAGGCAGAGCCCGATCGTAAATGCAACGACTGCGACAGCTCGTAAAAAGCCCGGTCCTGTGCGTCGGGGCAATCCGCGCGTCTTATAACCATTTATCTGTTTTCCGGATGCCTTTCCATGCCTTTGCGGAGCATGATGGTTTTTCGGCACCGCGGATAGTCGTTTGCTCGTATTGGTCGTATCAGCTATTCCTGTTTTCATCATTTGTTTTCCTGTATCGTTCGTCGTAGAGATAACACGCAACCGAAACGCTCCCGCCCCGGTCTTCGAGTTGCGGTCGCGTCTGATCGCAGATTCCCGGCATAAAATGCGGGCATCTCGGATGAAACGGGCATCCCGAAGGCACGCTCGCCGCGCTCGGGAGCTCTCCCTCCATCACCGGACGAAGTCGGGTGCGGTTTGCCGGATCCGGCTCGGGTACCGCCGCGAGCAATCCCTGAGTGTAGGGGTGACGCGGGTTTTCGATTACCTGCTCGGTCGGCCCGGTTTCGACGATCGTTCCGAGATACATTACCGCTATTCTGTCGGAGAAGTGACGGGCGCCGGCAATATCGTGCGTAATATAGAGAAATGCGATACCGTATTTTCGCTGGAGCTCGCGGAGCAACGAGAGAATCTCCACGCGATTCGAAGCATCTACCATCGAGACCGGTTCATCCGCCACGATAAACTCGGGCTCGAGCGTGAGCGCTCGGGCAACCGAGACTCGTTGCCGCTGTCCGCCCGAAAGTCCGTGCGGATATTTTCCGACGATTTCCTCCGCCGGGGCAAGCTTGACCTGATCGATCGAAGAGAGAACGGTCCGGTCTACGTCGTGCTCCTCGATGATACGATGAATCCGGAGCGGTTCAGCGACTATTTCCCTGACCGTCATATACGGACTCATGCTCGAGTACGGATCCTGAAAAATCGCCTGCGCCCGTCTTCTGAAACGACGAAGCTCCTTTTTTGTCAGCGTCCCGGTATCAACCCCGTCGAACACCACCGACCCGCTCGTCGGTTCCACGAGCCGCAACAGAGCACGACCGAGAGTCGTCTTACCGCATCCGGACTCTCCCACCAACGCGAGGGTCTCCCCGCGTTGGATATACACGGAAACTCCATCGACGGCTTTGACCGGGCTCGTTCGAAACAAGCCGGTACGTGCCTCGAAATGAACTTTCAAATCGTCTATTTCTATCAGATTTTTTTTCGAATTGCCGCCGTCATTCACGCCCGGCTCCTTGCTCGAGCAACCAGCAACGCGCCGCATGAAACTCCCCGGTCGGGCTACCGTCGCTTCCGGTTATTACGATCAGCGCTGGATCCTCCGAACAGCGATCGAATACGTGCGGGCATCGTGGCGCAAACCGACATCCCGCGGGAAGCGCGGTCGGATCGGGAGGTGAGCCCGATACGAAACGGGGCGCCGTCTTCGAATGCAGTCCCGGAATGCTCGCTATCAGCCCCGAGCTGTACGGATCCCGGGGCTCACGAAGCACATCGTCGACGGGACCGATCTCACGAATCTGTCCGGCGTACATCACCGCCACCGTATCACTCACCTCGCTTGCCAACGCTATATCGTGTGTAACGAAAATCATCGAAATATCCCGTTCCCATTTGAGCCGTTTGAGCAAATTCATGATCTGAGCCTGAACACTGACATCGAGCGCGGACGTAGGCTCATCGAGGACAACGAGTGTCGGATCGAGACAGAGCGCCATAGCGATCGCCACGCGTTGCTTCATTCCACCGGAAAGCTCGTGTGGATACCGTCGTCGGGTGTCGCCGCTGAGCCCGACGAGCTGCAGCAACTCCGCCACCCGTGATTCTATCGCGGCCGATTGCATTTCACCGGTGCGGCGCAACGGTTCGGCCAGTTGCCGCCCGATTCGATGAACAGGATTGAATCCGTTCATCGAGCCCTGAAACACGACCGATATCTCCTTCCAGCGGATTTGTCGTCGAAACTGTTCGTTGGTAAGCGCCATTATATTGCGCTCTTCGAGAAACGCCTCTCCGGTATAGCTGATTACATTGGTCGGGAGTATTCGCGCGAGCGCCATGACCAGACTCGATTTCCCGCTTCCGGTCTCTCCGATCAATCCCAGAACCTGCCCTGATCCTTCGATCCTGAACGAAACCGAATCCACCGCTCTGACCGCACCCCGGGACGACTCGTACTCGAGCAGCATGTTCCGCACGTCTAGAAATGCCATGAGCGTCTCCCCCTCAAACGCGGATCGACGACCGGTTCGAGCCCGAGAGCGAGAAACATGAAGGTCACTGCGGTTATGACGATCAGAACCCCCGGAGGAACGATCCACCACCAGTACCCGAGGAACACCGCACCAGTCCTGAATCCATACTCGAGGATTTGTCCCCAGGTCGGTATCGACGGATCACCGAGCCCGAGAAAGCTCAGTCCTGCTTCCGCGAGTATCGCCGACGGCGCGAAAAAGACGAGTTGCGCAAGAACGTATGCGGCGGCGTGCGGAAGAATATGACGAAAGATAATACGGAACGATGTCGCTCCGAGCGCCTGCGCCGCTTCCACCTCCTGACCGCTTCGCAACTGCAGTACCATCGAACGGACCATAATCGTAAGCCCGGGCCAGCTGAAGGCGACGAGGACCAGCAGTATGAGCCAGAGTTGGGACCCTCCCACGAATACGAGAAAGATGAGAAGCGGCAGTACCGGGATGTTTGCGACGATGTCGGCGGCACGCTGGATGGTCAGATCCACCCAGCCTCCCGAATATCCGGAGATCATACCGAGCGTCATTCCGATCATCGTGCTCACCGTCGAGGTAGCCAACCCGATGAGTAACGCCACCGGGAGTCCGAACAGGAGTCCAGCCGCGAGATTTCTGCCGAGCGCGTCGGTTCCCATTGCCCCATAAACCCGACCGCCGACGACGATATCGATCTTTTCGATCTCATCCTCTTCGGCCGCAGTAAGCGCCCTGATCCGAATCGTGTACTCTCCCTCGAGCACCTCGAGCTCCCCCTCCTCCCCGGCGGTACCGAATAGCGCCTCGATGATATGTGCTTTTATGTCCGCTTCAGTGATGCCTCCGTTCGCGCCCGGTGCCGCGTCTCGAGCGTCGGCGTCCGCGGCGCCCGGTACATCCTCAGCGTCGTCATCGGCTGCCGGCTCAACATCGATCGGTACCAGGGAGCTGTAATGCTCTACCAGATCGTCGATGGCGCGTTTGTCGGTGCCCACGACGGTTCGCTGCGCCTCATCGACATAACGATTGTACGGCGGATCCTCGCCTCGACGAGGGCCGCTGACAACATGCCGGAAAAGATCGATCTCACGACCGTCGGGTCCGATCAATATCGCGTCGACAACCGGCGGTCTCCTCGAATACGTGACGTTCGAAATCGAAATCGAAACAAAGGACGGAACCGCTCGGGCATCGAGCTCATAATCGGTTTCGAAAACTTTCTCATAAGCCCTTCCCCGATCCGATACCGTGGTCGGTTCGGTGATCGACCTGGAAAAATGTCTCGGATATTTGCCGCCGTTGAAGACATTGACCCAGACCGGAGGCGCCGACCGTGGATTGTCCGCCCAGAGCGACGGATTTCCCCACTCTGATGTTCCGTAATCGAGCGGATAGGTGACGACGACGTATATCGATACGAGGATCTGCAGCACGAGGAGAACGAGCCCGGCCTTGCCCGGGCCGCTCCGCCACAGTTCGCGGATTATCGAAGATGCTCTCATCTCAGCCATATCGGACCCTCGGATCGAGAAGGAGATAAAGCACTTCCAGAATCATTCTCGCCACTACGTAGATCAGCGTGTATACGAACGTAAGCGCGACTATCACCATCTCGTCGGGAGTTCCCGCTATCGCCTCGTAGTAGAGACGACCCATCCCCTGCCAGTTGAACACAGTCTCGACAAGGATCGACCCGCCGAGTGTTCGTGCAAGCCCCATGACCAGACCCGTCACGATCGGCGGCGCGGCGACCCGTAGAATGTGGCGCCGTGAAACCTCACCGTCACGCAACCCCTTCGCTCGCGCCACGGTTACATGATCGCCCTGGGCAACGTTCATTGTTATCGTCCGCACCGCATAGATGTAGGGTCCCACACCTGCGAGAATCATCGTAAACACCGGAAGCAGCGCGTGTTTGAGAAGATCGAAAAATCGCGCAATTCCTCCGGTCGGGGGCGGTGCCGAGTACATGCCACCGGAAGGGAGGAGATTGAGCTGAAAAGAGAGCAGCAGAATAAGCAGTATTCCGACCCACCAGGTGGGAAACGCATAGGATACCGCCGAAAAGCTCGATACGACGCGATCGAGCGGCGTACCGGGACGTCCGGCGAGATATGCCCCGACCGAGAGACCGATCAGTGCGGTAAAAATCATCGACGTCAGGAGAAGAAGCACCGAATTCGGTATCCGCTCGATCACGATATCCGACACCCGGTTGCTCCCCTGAGAGCTTCTCAGGGTGTGCGCTTCTCCGAGATCAAGCGAGAAAACGCGCAGAACCATCGACGGAAGCCTCGAATACCACGGTTTATCGAGACCGTAGAGCGATTCGAGCTCCTCCCGTTGCGTCTCGAGCGCTTCCTCGAGCTTGTCGGGATCGCGTATACGCTCTGCAAACGCGCTTCTCATCCCACGGAGCTGTTCGCCGATGACGGCCTCGAGCATCCTGTCCGAATACCCCGTGGCTCCGAGGGTAATGACCACGAGAAGCTGCACGACCAGCAGCACCCCGATCATCGTGAGCCCGCGTATGAGAAGACGCCTCAGAACGTGCATTGCAAACCGATCTTCCCTTAATTTATCGAACGTCCAGGTCTACGGTTCTCTCGGTTATCGTTGCAATCGAATCGCTGTAGGCGATAAGCGCAAGCTCGTAGTATCCGGGAAAGAGATTCCGGGTGTCATCCCCACCGAGTTGAACGACGAAACGTCCGCCGTCTCCGCCGGATACCGCATCTCCTTGCGTTACGACCTCGCGTGCAACCGGATCGATCAGTAGAAACCGCAGCCCCAATTCGCCCGGCCCGGAAAGCGTTACATCTATCTCGAGCTCATCGCCGGCGGTAACCGTTTGCTCATCCACCGGCTCGATCGAAAGCGTCGGTGCATCGCCGTATCGCCAGTCGCCGGCTGAAAAGGGATAGCTCGGATCCCTATATGCGGTGAGCTGTGCAAACTGTGCCGGAGGATCGTAGCGCTCGAGGAAAAACGGGCCGTTCGAAACAACCAGATGACCGTAGTTGTCGAAC
>CAYLZA010000014.1:0-12240 GCA_964387575.1 uncultured Spirochaetales bacterium
TGACGTGTATGAGCTCCTTCGCCAATATGGATTCAAGAACGTATATCGTGACCTGTTCGAAAGCGTGACGATCAAGGAAACGAATCTTCCGAGACTCAAGCGGGATATAGATCGACGAACAGATTCTTACGATCGTGTCCGCATTTACCAGTATCCGCTGGACGGAAAACTCGTCATAACGTCTTTGGAGGGAAAACGTTGGCGGAAGACAATACTGCATCATGAAACGGAGGAAACATGATATCCGACCTTCAAAATGATATAGATAGACTTGCGAGTGAATTCAACGACGCTTGGAGGTATCTTTGACTCCGAATCCATGGAACGACAAGCGTCGGATCTTGAAAAAAAGTCTGCGGATCCAAATCTCTGGAATGACCGTGAAGAAGCTGAGCGTGTTCTCACAAATCTGAAACGCATACGCGATCGGCTTGAGCCGTGGTACGAGCTGAAAAGAAAGAAGGATGAGCTTCTCGATCTGTACGAAATGGCACAGGAGGAAGCCGACAATTCGTTCGAGAGTGATCTTCGCCAACAGATAGAGGAATTCGATCGTCAGTTCAGTCAGCTCAAAGTATTGGAGCTTCTATCGGACCAGTACGACGAAAACGACGCTTTTCTTACGATTCATTCCGGTGCCGGCGGAACCGAGGCATGTGACTGGGTGAGTATGCTCGTCAGGATGTATACGCGTTGGGCGGAGTCAAAGGAGTTCGAGGTCGAGACGCTGGACGTGCTCGAGGCGGAAGGCGGAATAAAATCAGCAACGTTTCAGATATCGGGTAAGTTTGCGTTCGGTTATCTTCGCGGGGAAAGCGGGATTCATCGGTTAGTACGGATCTCGCCGTTTGATTCGAGCAGCCGGCGACATACTTCGTTTGCATCTGTTTATGCATCACCGGTTATTGAAGAAGATATCGAAGTAGATATAAAACCCGACGATTTGAGGATCGATACATATCGGGCGCAGGGAGCCGGCGGGCAGCATGTAAACAAGACCGACAGTGCCGTACGCATCACGCATCTTGAATCCGGAATCGTTGTTCAATGTCAAAATGAGCGAAGCCAGCACAAAAACAAAGCCACCGCTATGAAGGTGTTGCAGTCCCGGCTCTACGAGTATTACCGACGCGAAAAGGAAGAAGAACAGCAGAAACACGTACAGGAGAAAAAAAATATCTCCTGGGGAAATCAGATTCGTTCCTATGTGTTTCATCCTTACAATATGGTCAAAGATCACCGGACGAACCACGAGACGGGAAAAGCCGAAGCTGTTATGAACGGTGATCTTGATCCATTCATCGAGGCTTACTTGAGGATGAAGTGGTCCGGTTGAGATGGCAGCAAAGGTCCTGGTCGTCGACGATCTGGAATTCATGCGGGATGCTATCGGAGAAATCCTGCAAAGCGCGGGATTCGACGTCGTAGCAGAAGCCGAAAACGGCAGAATCGCGGTAGATCAATATGTCAGGCGCCGGCCGGACGTGGTATTGCTCGATATCACCATGCCTGAAATGGACGGTATAGAAGCGCTAAAACAAATACGGGCAATTGACTCACGGGCGGCGGTTATAATGTGCTCGGCGCTCGGACAGCAAAAGCATATAATCCGGTCGATTCAACTCGGAGCACGTGATTTCATCGTAAAGCCGTTTAAACCGGAACGGATCGTTTCGGCGGTCAGAAAAGTGGTTCGCCGATATGGCTGACCGACTACATCATCGGATATCCAGAAAACAACGACTCCTGCGGCTGTTTCTGTTCTGTGCGTTGCTCGCGGCGGCGGTCCGGGTAAGCTCTCAGCAAAGTGATTCGGTGGTGGTGACCGATGACAGCACACTCTGGCGCGTGGGCATCGCTCGATTCCGAAGCGGCGATATATCGACTGAGAACGCATACTTGAGATCCAGCATACCGTTATTGATTTTCGACGAAATCGAACAGATAGAGCACCATCATGTCACCGCGACGGAACGTGATGCACGAGCACGTCGCCTTATCGCTCGAAAGATAGCCGAAGTAGAAAAGTCGCTTGCTTCACATTATCGGTCATATGATAAAGCGAGGCTTTCTCCAGGTCCCGGATCATCGAATATGCTCGAGCGAATCAAGGTGGAGGAGAAGAGACTCGGGAATCTCGAGAAGCTGTCTATCGATGCTGTGGAGATTCCCGAGCGCAAACGGGTTTCGATGGTCGAGGGGAATGAAGAGCGACTTCTCGAACCGATTATCGAACATGCACGGCATAGGGCCGACCGGTTGAAGCTGGATTGGTTGGTCTGGGGCGAGATTGAGCAACTCGACGAGTATCTTTTTGTTCGTGTTACCGTGTACGATGCGAACATCGACAGTACCGCAACGTATTCTACCGCCGGTTCACGTGAGGCGATACGCGATAATATTGCCCCGAAACTGAAGGAGATTCGAACTGCGGCAATAGGACGCGAATGGGGAACGCTGGCAATCGAAGTTGAACCGGATGCCGGACGGGTCGAGTTGAACGATACCTATGTAGGAACAGGCGATCAGTTGATTGATCCCGTGTTTGCCGGAAAACACGTTATTCACATCAAAGCTCCCGGCTATTCACCTCATACCGAAGTGATCGAGATCGCAGGGGGAGAGCAGAAACAAGTTACTATCGAGCTTGCGCAGAGGACGGGCCGGGATATACGTATAGAAAGTGATCCGCCGGGAGCAACCGCCTACCTTGGATCGATCAAACAGGGAGCTACTCCGATTGAAATCAAAAGCCCGCTCGAGCCGACTCAGTTGCGGCTCGAGCTCGACGGGTATAACACACATCAAGCTTCGGTTGTTCCCGACCTCGGGGGCGATATTACGGCCGATCTGCTGCCGGCGATCATCGACGAGCCTGCGGTCATCAAAAACAGACGTATGAATCTTTATCGGTCGATCGGCGCATTCGCATTGTCAGTTCCTATTCCGATGATTACGCTCGACTGGACGAACACCTTGACCGAAGCGTATATACGATCAATACAGTCGGGATCCGGCGGAACGACGTCACAGGAGGGACGGAGGCTGTATCGAGGAAGAATGGCGGCTTTCAGCGGATATACGGCGGGTCTATTCGTTTCGGGGGCGTTATTTGTGAATCTGGTCCTCGATCTACTTGAATATACGGACGTCGTCGGGTTATCAACAGGATATGCGCGCTAAAAATCTTGCATCAAGACTCCGGACGCTTTTCTCGGGTGGAATACAGGGTGAAACGACGTTCGAAGATCTCGAGGATCTACTGATTGGAAGCGACGTCGGCGTACAAGCGGCGATGGAGGTTGTTGATCAGCTCAGAAATGATCGCGAATTACGGAAAGCGAAAAAAGAGGATTTGATACTTCGGCTCAAGGCATTACTCTCTGGTTATGTGCGGGAGAGCAGGATTGAGCTCGAGCGTGGCAAGCTCAATGTTTTTCTCGTTCTTGGTGTGAATGGAGTCGGGAAAACAACCGCTATTGCGAAAATCGCGAATTACTTCGGCAAAGAGATTCCCTCTGAGGGTATTGTACTATGTGCCGGCGACACATTCAGAGCGGGAGCTATAGAACAGCTCGCCATCCACGGAGAACGGCTCGGTGTGCGTGTGGTCCGGCAGAATCAGGGTTCGGACGCGGGAGCGGTCGTATATGACGGAATACAGAGCGCTCGCTCGAAGAATGCCGAGTTGATGCTTGCCGACACGGCGGGACGGATGCATAACAAATCGAATCTTATGCGGGAGCTGCAAAAAATCGATCGAATTGTGCAGAACCATCTTGCCGGCGGGAAATACCACAAGCTGCTGGTTATCGATGCGACTACCGGACAGAACGGGCTCAGGCAAGCCGAAGTATTTCACGAAGCAATCGGGGTCGATTCGCTTCTTTTGGCCAAGTACGATAGTGCGGGTAAAGGAGGTATCGCGATTGCTATTGCCAAATCGTTGGGAATACCGGTCTCATTCGTAGGGACCGGAGAACGGTATGAAGACATCGTACCGTTCAGAACAAGTGAGTATTTGTCATCGCTTCTTTCGGATACATCTGAAGAATGAGAAGCTACCTCATAGTTGGATGTGCCGTTGTGATGCTCTTCGGAGCGGATGTACTGTCTGCGCAGAACGGCACACAGGACGTCTATCAATCCACCCCGGCGGGAATACTAATAGAAAAAATATCCCGAGAGCAAATCGGGAAGCATGACTATGTTGCATACGTAAATGAGTCGGGCGCCGGTTATATTTTTAGACTGGAAAAAAACGGAAACGAGATCGAGCGACGTGAAAAAACCGTTCAGGAGAAAGGGAATTGGATTATTAAACGTTTCCGGGATGGTAAGCTTGTATCGATGAGCAGGTATGAAAACGATGTACTTGTGGAGGAACGCACATTCCGGGAAGAGACGCTGGTTGAAAGAATTGTATACCGCTATAAGGAGAACGAGCTCGATCGAATCGAGTTTTACAACGGCGAAGGTGATCTCGATAGTTTTGTAGAGTATCGGCGTGGAGATAGCGGGCGTGTGTACAGCGTCCTCGGCCGCCGTAACGACGAGCCGGTGCGGAACATTTTCAGGTTCAGTGAAGGGCGGATTTATCAGGAATGGTATGGAAGCGATTCGGAAGGAACACTTCTGCATTTCAACACCGAAGGAGAGCTGGTTGAGAAAGAACGATGGAGTGATGGAGATCTCGTTCGCCTGGAGGAAATAGATCGCGAGGATACCGGCCGTGTCAAACGGGTAGATGAAGGAGATCTGAAAATACGTGAATATTACGACAAGCATGATAATCTGCTTCGAAGAACTGTGGATCGGGACGGCAAGCGAATCGAAACGGTCGTAAACGACTATCAGCAGGACCGGCTTACCGAGAGCCGGATAACCACACCGGGAAAGATTAACCGCACCGAATACGAGTACGACGAAGCCGGTGACTTGCTGAAAACATCGGAGTTTGTCAATACAAAGCTCGTAAAGATCACCGAGTGGCGAAACGACGGCCTGCGGGTGGAAGAATTATATAAAGCCGGATCTCCGATTTTACGTGTTTTCTTCGAAAACGACAAAAAAATACGGGAAGAAGTAATCGAGTGAAGTTCTTTCGGTCCATGAGGCGGATTGTTTTTATTGCGCTGCGGTTCCTTCGGAATCGCAAAGCCAATCGCGGTATGGTGCCGACGGTTTTGTCGACGCTGGGAATCGGTGTGGGAACTACGGCTCTGATCGTGGTGTTGTCGGTGATGAACGGTTTTCAGCTCGGGTTTATTGAAGACATTCTGGAGATTCGCTCATATCACATCCGGGTACAAACACCTTCGGCGTTCGACGAAGAGATGGTAGCGAGTATGCGTGATCTGCGGGGTGTCGAGTCGGTTGTCCCGTTCAAGGAAGCACAGACACTCGCCGCGGGCCGATTCGATGCTTTCGAGCCGATTGTGGTACGGGCGGTTTCTTCATCGATCGGTTCGGAGGATCCCGCGTTTGCGAGTCAGCTCGGAATCGAGGATGGTTCGCTCGATGTGTCCGAGCCCGGAAACGTAGTGCTCGGATCGGAGCTCGCCGATAGACTCGGTGTCTACGTCGGCAACCGGGTTTCCATTATGACGCTTGCGGGAGCGTCGTTTTCCGGGCTTACGCCGGTAACCCGGGAGTTTCGAGTTGCCGGTGTGTTTTCCAGCGGTTATTACGAGATAGATACGGGAATGGCCATCATACCGCTCGCAGGTTCGGAGTCCGTGCTGCCTGAAGACGAGCCTTATGTGTACGGTATCAAGTTGCGTAATCGTTACAACGACGTCTCGGCGGTGCGACGACTGACCGAGATAGTGTTGGAAGCGGAACCGCCGGCACAAGATGTAGCTATAACTTCGTGGCGAGAATACAACAGCTCCTTTTTCGGGGCGCTCCGGATGGAAAAAATCGCTATGGCGATTCTTCTGGGGATGATTTTCCTGGTGGTTGCAGTCAATATCGCCTATTCATTGCAACGTTCGGTGCTCGAGAAAAGAGAGGATATTGCGGTTCTCAAAGCAGTCGGGACCTCACCTTCGAGAATACGAATGGTTTTCGTCGCCGAAGGCGGATTGATGGGAGTGCTGGGGGGTACTATCGGCACCGTCTTCGGGTTACTGATCGTTGTCCGGATTGATGCGTTTTTTCGGATACTCGAGGAGATAGTGCGGTTTCTTCTAAGCATTGCTTCGGTCGTCGCGGGAGTTGCCGCCTCGGGAGCAGGTGAATTGAGTTTTTTCGGATCCACCTATTTCTATATTTCGAGGGTGCCCACGAGAATCCTGTATGCCGATGTGATCCTGATTTTCTTTTTTGCAACCGCCTCTTCATTACTCGCCGCCTATTGGGCGTCACGACGGTTGAGCGAAATTGATCCGGCAAGCATTCTTCGATACGAGTAGGAGAACAGGAATGATCGAAATTTCCGGAGTGACAAAACGGTACTCGAACGGCCCCGAAGTGCTTACCGTTATTGATGAGCTGAATTTGTCGGTACGCGAGGGTGAGAGCCTCGTGATCTCCGGTCAGAGCGGTTCGGGAAAAACGACCTTGCTTAATCTGATCGGAGGGCTCGATAAACCGGACGAAGGATCGATTCAGCTTTCAGGAAAAGAGATAACGAATCTCGATGAAGAATCGCTGGCGGAGACCAGGGGAAGAACGGTCGGATTCGTTTTCCAGTTTCACTACCTGTTAAGAGACTTCGACGCAGTTGAAAATGTAATGCTTCCGGCGTATCTCCTGGGAATGACCAAACGGGAAGCTCGGGAGCGTGCCCGACAGTTGCTCGATTCGGTTCGGCTCTCAAACCGACCGAACCACTATCCGCATCAGCTTTCAGGAGGCGAACGGCAGCGGGTAGCGGTTGCGAGGGCGCTTGTCAACGATCCGAGAATCCTGCTTGCCGACGAGCCAACGGGGAATCTCGATGACGAGCATTCGAGGGAGGTGGAGGAGATTATCTTCGGACTTTCGGAGAAAATGGGGAAAACCTTGGTGGTCGTAACACATGATTCGCGAACCGCCGGTCGTGGAATGCATAGACGGGAATTGAAAAACGGAATCCTCGAATGAGACTGCGCGCGTATCTATTCTTTATCCTGCGATATATATCGAGGAAAAACACGGACCGGGGGGCTCGCAGAATGCGGTCGGCAGTAATCGCCATCGCGCTGTCTCTCGTGCCGCTTGTTACGGTCATCGAGCTTTCGTCCGGCATGATCGAGGGTATAACCCGCCGTTATCTGGAAATCGGCAGTTTCCATCTGCAGGTGCGTTTTTTTGAACAGGTGGAAGAACAGAGCATCGATTCCATCGTGAAGATGATCAATGATCATCCGGAAGTGACCCAGACGTTTGAAATAGTCGAGAGTAACGGGCTCCTCTACTCGGAGACGAATCGTACCGGTGTAGTCGTTCGCGCTCTCGAACCGGACTTTTTCGAAAGAAGCGGCGATCTCTCCGACTATGTCAGTTTTTCCGAGGGACCCGATGTGCTCGGCACGGGGCAGGTGATTGTAAGCGCCGGTGCCGCCGAAGAGCTCGGTATTTCCACCGGTGAAGAAGTCCGGCTCCTGACCGCGAGAAGCATTCCTAACGGCCGGTTTTTGCTCAAGCAATCTGCATTTCCTGTCGGCAGCACATTTACTACCGGATACGGCGATCTCGACGGTAATACGGTATTGATACCGTTCGAGCGGGCGCTTTCGCTGTTTCGTGGATCTGGGAACCGTGCGGTTGGAGTAAAGGTGAGAGATCCATACGCTCCGCTCGGAGAGGTGACGCGGGCGATCGAAAGCGGATTACCGAACGGAGCATATATATTCACCTGGAACGAGCTCGAGCGTGGAATGTATACGAGTTTTCGGACAACAAAAACCATGCTTATGCTCGCAATGGGAGTAATCGTGTGCGTCGCGGCGATTACGATTTCCAGCAGCCTTATCATTCTGGTAAAGGAAAGAGAAACCGATATCGCCATTCTCAAGAGTACCGGAGCGCGAAACCGCGACATCACGCTGTCGTTCGTAGCACTCGGATTCGTGTCCGGGTGCATCGGAACGGCAATCGGTTTGGCGACCGGAATCGCGATATCAATCAATATCAACGCGGTCCTGTCGGGTATCGAATCTATCGTAGGATTTTTTATCATGCTGACCCATCGGGTCACCGGTACCGGCGGTGCGGGTGAATTCCAGCTGCTCGATCCATCTTATTATCTGCAGGAGATTTCGATCGAGCTCGAGCTGTCGGATCTTTTCATCGTTTCCGTGCTGAGTATAGCGCTCTCTACACTTTCAGCATGGGGACCGGCAAGCCGTGCGGGAAGAGTGCGGCCGATCGAGTCGCTTCAGAGGCACTAACCGGATCCGGTGGTCCCGGAAGGCATCGCAGATCCAGCAGTTCTCGTTTTGCACCCTCGCCACGGTTTGGATCTGCATTGCATGAGACCAAAATGCTTTATATTGGGCAAAATGAGAACTGCCAACGCCGGATTTCGCCGGCGGCGCAAGGAATTCGCATTATGACCGATGAGAAAAGGCACCAAAAACACGATTATGGTAGTGGGAAACCGTGCCAACGGTTCATAATGCGAATTCCTGTCGCAGATCAGGCTTGCATCGACTATTGTTTTTTTGCGAAAGCGGTTGTACCATATTCATCAACGGTGAAATGCGAAGTTTGTAAGCAACGCGAATCGGTTATCCATATACAACAGGTAATCGGCGACGAACGGGTCGATATGTATTTGTGTGAAGTGTGCGCCCACGAAAAGGGAGTTTCGCAACGCGACGATAAGATAGAGCTTACCGTTTCTCAGCTCCTGGCGGGGCTTTTGGAAGGCAAAGCCGAGGACGATACTGAACGGTCGGTCGACGAATGCCCGTCATGCGGAAGAAATGTTTCGGAGGTCAAGGCCGACGGCCGTCTTGGTTGTCCCGAGTGTTACTCAAGCTTTGCGACGGAGATTCGGGCGATGCAGAGAAATCTTTCCGGCTCCACGCAGCACAAAGGGAAACTCCCGAAGAGAATCAAAGAATACAAAGAACTGCTGATAGACCGACAAAACCTGAAATCCGAGCTCGACGAAGCGGTGCGTAACGAAGACTACGAGACAGCGGCCGCACTCCGTGATCGAATTCGAGAGATAGAACGCCGCGAAGACTTCGACTCATGATTGCGTTCAATAACGTTTCACAGGTGCCCGGTTGGTTTTGTGAGCGTGGTCCGGACTATGATGTCGCCATATCGAGCCGGGTACGGCTTTCGCGAAATCTGGCAAATCACTTCTATCCGGAGTTACTCAAAAACGACGAGGACAGCGAGGTTCAGTCCGACATCCTCTCGGCGTTCGGCGGCGGTAATGAGAGCGAGCCCTATTCCAGCAGTCTCGTGGGAGATTTAAAGCCTATCGAGAGAAGATTGCTTCTGGAGAGAAATTACATATCGAGGGATTTTTCGTTACAGAATCAAAAAGCATGTATTCTGAGCAAAGATCATCATGTTTCTGCTATGGTGAATGAAATCGATCATCTACGGCTTGCATCGATGAGAGGCGGGCGCTCGATCGATTCGTGTTTTGAGGAAGTCGATCGCGTAGATACATCACTCGAGTCGAGCCTTGATTTCGCGGTTTCCCTCGAATGGGGGTATCTCAACGCCGATATCACCAATTCCGGAACCGGTATGAAGTGTTCGGTAATGTTACATCTGCCGGCACTCGTCGAAGTGGGGCTCATCGATAATGCGTTGAAGGCCGTCGTTCAAATGGGGATGTCCGCCAAGGGGTTTTTCGGTGAAGAGGATGGTTCACTTGGAGATATGTACCAGATTGGAAATCAACTCACCTTTGGGCACAGCGAGAAAGAATTGATAGAAAAACTTGATGCTATAACACTGCAATTGATACATTATGAGAGGAAGGCACGAAATGAGATGCTTGAGCGAAACCGTATAGGTCTTGAAGATAAAATATTACGTGCTTTGGGAACACTACGGTTTTGTAAATTGCTACCGGCTCGGGAAGCTGTAGAGCACCTGTCGTCGATACGTCTTGGTGCTGCGCTCGGTATCATAGAAGCGCCGCTCGAGAGAATTACTGCGCTTTTGTTCGTGACTCAAAAGGCGCACGTACAGCAGTCTATCGACGAAAGTGCCGATGCTAATCATATAGACCAAACGCGTGCAAATATCGTGAGAGATGCTCTGATAGAAGGCAACGTAAATTGGGAGGACTTACATGTTTAAAGGCCTGACACAGCGTGCACAACGCATACTCACCATTTTCGCACAGGAAGAAGCGAAACGGTTTCACTCGGATCAGCTTCTTCCCGAGCATATTATCCTTGCGCTTCTCAAAGATGGTGAGGGGTTGGGCTATAAAGCTCTGCAGAAGCTCAACATTGATCCGGTGGAAATGCAACTGGAAATCGAAAAAAGTATTCCGAAGAAGCATTCGGGGTTTATTTTGGGAGATGTCCCTGCGTCAAAGCGTGGGAAAAAGCTGCTCGAGGACTCAACCGAAGAGGCAAAACAACTCGGTCACGAATATATCGGAACCGAGCATCTGCTTCTTGCATCGGTCAAGGAGACCGGAAGTGTTGTGGCGAGATATTTCGCACGGCATTCGGTTACCTTGGAGATGCTTCAGGAAGTCGTCGTAGAGTTGAGCGGCAAGGGAGAATCGAAGAAGAAGAGTGTCGTAAAACAATCTTCATCGTCTCAGAAGAGAAAACAACAGGGAAGCGGGAAGAAGTCGACACCGACGCTCGACGAGTTTTCGCGGGATCTCACCGAGTACGCCGATGAAGGGAAGCTTGATCCGGTCGTCGGCAGAGATGTCGAAATCAGAAGGGTAATCCAGATCCTTGCGAGAAGAACCAAGAATAATCCGGTGCTCATAGGGGAGCCCGGGGTGGGAAAAACGGCTATCGTTGAAGGTCTTGCGCAGAAAATTACCAATCAGAGCGCTCCCGAAGTGCTGATGGGAAAGCGCGTCCTCACGCTCGATCTGGCTTCGCTCATCGCCGGTACGAAATACCGGGGCGAGTTCGAGGAACGGTTGAAGCGAGTTATGAAGGAGATCGTCGGCGCCGGGAATATCGTTCTCTTCATCGATGAGCTCCACACGATTATCGGAGCCGGCGGCGCGGAAGGCGCGATCGATGCGTCGAATATGCTCAAGCCTGCACTATCGCGGGGAGAGCTTCAATGTATAGGCGCGACGACCTTGAACGAGTACAAAAAATATATCGAAAAGGACGCAGCGCTCGAGCGAAGGTTTCAACCGATTTTTATTGCGGAGCCTTCGACCGAAGAAACCGTAGAGATACTCAAGGGCATAAAGTCCAACTATGAAGAGCATCACAACGTCTCCTATACCGAAGAGGCGCTGCGAACCGCTGCGTATCTTTCGAGCCGGTATATAACCGACCGGTTTCTCCCGGACAAGGCGATAGACCTCATCGATGAGGCGGGATCGAACAAACGAATACAAAACAGTGTACCTCCGAAGGAGCTTTCGGAGCTCGAAAAGCAGATCGAGGAGTTGACCGCTGAGAAAATCTCACTTGTAAACACGCAAAACTTCGAAAAGGCGATTGAAGTTCGCGATACCGTTCACAGGCTCAAAGACCAGGTGGAGGATATGAAAAGCACCTGGCAGGAAAACCTGCGGTACGAGAAAAATGTCGTGGATGAGCCCGATATCGAAGAGGTGATTTCCGGGATAACCGGTATTCCCGTATCTCGAATTGCTGAGACCGAATCGGAGAAACTGCTGCGAATCGAGGAAAAGCTTCACGAAAGAGTTATAGGTCAGGACGATGCAATTGCAGCAGTATCGGCTGCAATCAGAAGATCCAGAACCGGCTTGAGCTCGCCGAAACGGCCACTCGGATCGTTTATCTTTCTCGGGCCGACCGGTGTCGGGAAGACCGAGCTTGCCAAAACGCTTGCGGAGTTTCTGTTCGGAAACGAAGATGCATTAATCCGACTCGATATGTCGGATTTTATGGAAAAGCACAACGTGTCTCGTCTCGTCGGAGCACCTCCCGGTTATGTCGGATATGAGGAAGGGGGGCTGCTAACCGAGAAAATCAGGAGAAGACCGTACAGCGTCATTCTTATGGACGAAATCGAAAAAGCGCATCCGGACGTGTTCAACATGCTGCTCCAGGTACTCGAAGAAGGCGAGCTCCAGGATAATTTCGGCCACAAAGTGTC
>CAYLZA010000015.1:0-9971 GCA_964387575.1 uncultured Spirochaetales bacterium
CGTGGAATCGGGCCGCCCCATCGTGTCGTCGGCACTACCATGTCGACGGCGGTCTGAAAAGCACCCGATAAGCTCGTTCCCCGCGCCGAGTGCTTTGCACAAAACCGCACCGGCCGGTTCCTCCGAATCGCACCTCGCGCCGAGCGCTTCGGAAACAGCCGACGGAGGAAACTCGGCGGAGACGCCGATTTTTCTTCCGAGCTCTATTCCCCGATCGCGGGATTCCACGAGTAGCGGAAATGTCGCCCGCCAGGAATCGGCGTCGGCGAGCTTCTCGATTAATCTATTGGACTCTTCGATGAATCGTGAAAACTCATCAGGATTACGATCCTTCCAATCTCGATATGAGGCGATGGCGTTTTTCGTGGAAACCGGTTCATCGTTGAAAACCAGCACGATCGAACCGAGCCATTCGATCGGTGAGGAGCTCCAGGAAGGACGAGCACCGCCGGTGAACACGCCCGTTCCACCATACCATGAGGTCAGCACGTCATACCCGCTTCCACGTCCGTTCTGTATGTATCGATGTGCGTCAACCGCGATATCCGGGACCGATATCGATGCATCGTGTCCGGCGAGTATCTTTTTGTTGCATTTGACGAGAGCTGCGGTCAGTGCGAGTGTCGAGGAAGCGCTCGAGCCGAAACCGAATTTTCTGCCCTTATCATCGTAGAAACGAGTTGCATCGATTATTATCGCTCCGGAAAGCTCCGTACGTTGCACGCCGAAACGCTCGAGTATGCATTCGGCCGCATTCTCGAGCATCGATGAGTCGGTTTTCGGCGCATGGTGCGAACCGTAGAATCCCCGAATCGAGAACGGCCGCTCCATATCGATAGTAATATAAACGTATCGATCGACGGCGGCGCAGATTCCCATCCCGCCCGGTTCGAGTACCGCGTACTCACCGGCTATGAGCAGGTTTCCCGGTATCCTTCCTCGAATCGTACGATACCGATTCTCGTTCACCATTCGTCTGTCTCGATTATCGAGGCCCCGGTTCCCGGTGCGCACACATACATGCGACACTCAGGGCGGAGCTCCTCTATCCGCCGGATGATCACTTCGGTATCTGATTCGAGACACGCGATTTTAACCTGCGGTCCGGCGTCCATCGTTTCCCACGCGCCGATGCCTTCACCCCTGAGCGTTTCACACAGATGAATCAGCGATAGAGAGGTGGGATGCCAATAGATGATCGGAGGATCGCACGAGAACATCGTCGAGAACATACGGAGATAGCTCAGTCGCATGATCGTACCGAGACGTTCGATATCGCGCTTTTCGATTGCGGTTCTCGCCTCTTCCGATCGCAGTTTTGCATCCTCGAGCCACGATTGATAATAGGGTGAAGTACGGCGCGAACGCTCCATCGCGTCGCGAGAGGAGACCCCCTTACCGGAGGTAGTTATCGCGACGACCACGATCCTGAACGCAGGCCAGTGCTCACACGGAAAAAGCGTCGTTGCCTGCTCCGCGTCGGCGGCCAGGTGGGTGAATCCGCCGAATATCGATCGGGCCGCCGACGCGGAGCCGACACGGGCTATCGCCGAGAGATTCTCGGGTGGAAGATCCACTCCCGCACAGCGGGCGGAGGCGACGGTCAGCGCGGCGAATCCGGAGGCGGAGCTTGCAATCCCGGCGGCGGTCGGAAAATTATTGGTGCTTTTTGCATCGAAGTGCAGATCGCTTTCGATCACTCGTCTCACGTTCTCGAAAAAGCGCGAGAAACGTTCCGCCGGTTGTTGGGCTCCATCGATGTACACCACGTCCTCCTCGCTATCCGGTGGTGTCGGTGTAACCGTGGTGCGGCTTTCGAGACCGGAGAGGGTGACGGCGACCGAAGATGTAGCAGGTGTATTCCGTTTTGCGTCGGACTTTCCCCAATACTTTACGAGTGCGAGACTCGGAGAAGCTACGGCGGTTACCGAGCGAGCGCTCATCTCCCGGATTTTTCCTTTCGCAATTGTTCGAGAACGAGTCGAGCCGTATCCCGGTTGTAACGACCTTCCCGACGTATTCTCTCGCTCGCTAGTGTAAGCTCGTCTCCCCGCGCGCCGACGGCGTATGCAAGACGTCTGGCGTGAAAACCCATGTGTCCTGCCTGGATCCCCGAGCTTACCAGTGCACGAAGCGCCGCGAAGTTTTGCGCCAAACCCAGGGCCGCGGCAATCCTGGAAAGCCCGGTGGAGCTTTCTACACCGAGTATTTTCAGTGCCGCCCGGGCCGCAGGATGAAACGAAACCCCGCCTCCGACGACCGCGAACGGAAGCGGCAAATCGATAGTCCCGATCAGCGTTTCCTCCTCGATACGGTACTCACCGAGCCCCCTGTACTGCCCCTCCCGGACCGCCGATGCGTGTACGGCTGCTTCTATCCCGCGTGTGTCGTTTCCGGTTGCCAGCGCGAGCGCCGATATCCCGTTCATGATCCCCTTGTTGTGTGTAACCGCACGACGGGCATCATGATGCGCCAATTGTGCTGCTACGATGATTCGGCGTGCTATTTCTTCACCGCTTTGTGCTTTACCGTTTCCCGGATCGGTACCTCGCAGAAGATACGATACGGGGAGCGCGAAACGGGCCCAGGCCCGGCGCTTTTGTGCCTCGTTTGTGAGGATCGACATGAGTGGTGAGAATCCTGTGGATTTTTCGATTTCATCCGCGAGACGTTCGGCGGAAGTATTGATGATATTCGCCCCCATCGCGTTGCCGGTGTCGACAAAGAAGCTCACCTTTGCTCCGGCGGGTTTACGCATCGCGGAAATCTCCAGGCCTCTGTAACCGCCCCCGCGATCGGCCAGAGATCTGCAGCTTTCTTCTATCACCTTCTTGAATCGGTTCCGGTGGGATTCGAGCAGATCGACGATATTCAATTCGGTGGCCGGGATAAAAACCTCTCCGGTCATGACCGGGTCGGTTGCGCCGGTCTCGAAACCGCCTGCCGATGCAACGATCCGTGCAGCGAACGAAGCCGCGGCGATGACCGAGGGCTCTTCGGTCGCCATCGGTATAGCATATCGACGCCCGTCGATCAGAAATCCGTCGGCTATCCCGAGCGGGATCGGCATATATCCGACTGCGGCTTCCACCATCGCGTCCGCTAAAGAGGTCATCTCCTCCGATTCACCGGTGCAGGTGAAATCGGGGGAATCCGTGCCGAGGATCGACTCGATCTGTTCTCTGCGTTTATCAATAGGATATCGTCTGAAGCGACCCGGCAGCCGGCGGTTGTTTCGATCGGTCATTGCACACCTTTTTCGCTTGATGCTCGCGTGGTTGCTGCGGGCTTGCATAGAAAGCAATACGACGTCGTTATTGCACCGATGTTTACGACACGGTGGTTTTTCGATGTCATGATTTGTACAATATAGATATTCGTAATCTATGAGAATAGCCGTTCTGCTTTCAGGCGGTGTCGATAGCTCGGTCGCGCTCAATGTGCTAAAGCATCGGGGCTATGAAGATATCACCGCATTTTACTTGAAAATCTGGCTCGAAGACGAGGTTCGATTTCTCGGCGATTGCCCGTGGGAGGAGGATCTCGAATACGCCCGCCGCGTGTGCGATCGCGCCGGTGTGCCGCTCGAGGTCGCATCGCTTCAACGTGAGTATTACGACCGCGTCGTTTCCTACGCCTTGTCGGAGCTTCGAAAGGGAAGGACTCCGAGTCCGGATATATTCTGCAACCGAAGGATCAAATTCGGGTTTTTTGATGAACAGTTCGGTTCAGGATTTGATCGTATTGCAAGCGGTCACTACGCGGTACTGAGGCGTATCGGGGGTAATACGATACTCGCGCGCTCTCCCGATCCGGTGAAGGATCAGACGTACTTTCTTTCACATCAAAAACAGGAGCAGCTTCGGCGGTCGATGTTTCCGATCGGACATTTGCGGAAGAGCCAGGTTCGTGAGCTCGCGTATCGTTTCGATCTTCCGAACAGAGGGCGAAAGGACAGCCAGGGCATCTGTTTTCTCGGGAAGATCAGATACCCCGATTTTGTTCGCTACTATCTCGGTGAAGAGGAAGGGCCGATCGTCGAACAGTCAACCGGGAAAATTCTCGGACGCCACCGGGGCGTGTGGTTCTATACCATCGGGCAGAGACAGGGACTCGGGCTGTCGGGGGGACCGTGGTACGTCGGCGGCAAGGACATCGAAAATAACACGATATTTGTCGTACATGGAGACGAAGCACGATCCTCCGCCCGCGACACATTTACGGTGTCCGAGCCGAGCTGGATCACTTCACCTCCCGAGACCCGAAGACTCTCTGCAAAAATCAGACACGGTCCCGAGCTTACCGGCTGCACGCTTACCCCGCTCGAAGAGCACCGCTATCGTGTCGAGCTCGATGCGCCCGACGACGGGGTAGCGCCGGGGCAATTCGCCGTTTTCTACTCCGGAGATGTGTGTCTGGGCGGTGCGGTAATCGATTGATAATGCCGGCAGGTCCGGGGGAAACATTGCCATCCGCAGCCGTCGGCCGCGCCGGTGCTCGCCGCCGCCACGGCAATCGGCAGCTATTCGACGTGCGTCAGAACGCTGATCTTCCCGGCAATCGTCCGGGCGATTCGACCGAAGCTCGCGGTGATTTCGTGATCGGGATGGTTCGTCACGAAGGGAACACCTTCGTCGCTTCCCTTCGGGATATCGGGATGCAGATCTATCGAACCGAGAAAATCGACGCCGAGCTCTTCGGAGACGTTCTTTCCGCCGCCACGCCCAAAGACATCGCCGGCCATATTCTCGACGACTCCGATAGTGGTTACTTCGAGCCGATTAAACGCCGCGATCGCTCGCCGTGCGTCGGCGACGGCTACCACCTGTGGTCCGGTTACGATGATGCCGCCGGTGAGCGGAACGAGTTGCGCAAGTGAAAGCTGAGCATCACCGGTGCCCGGAGGCAGATCTACGATCAGATAATCGAGCTCGCTCCAGAGCACCTCGGTAAATAGCTGCGAAATCGCGCTGTGGAGCATCGGCCCCCGCCAGACGAGCGCCTCGGTCTGCGGGATGAGAAACCCCATGCTCATGACCTCCAGCCCGTGACTCTTAGCGGGGATGATCTTGTCGTCTTTCTGACCACCGACCGAGTCTATTCCGAGCATAACCGGGACATTCGGTCCGTAGATATCGGCGTCGAGTATACCGGTTTTAGCCCCGTCCTGAGCGAGACAGACCGCGAGATTTACCGACACCGTTGATTTGCCTACGCCGCCTTTCCCGCTCGATACGGCGATGATATTCTTGATCGGTACATCGAGTTTTTCCTGTATTCGTGAATCCTTCTTTACTTCCGAATCGAAATCGATCTTGATCGATCCGATTTCCGGGATCCGTTCCCGGATCGCCTTTTCGCTTTCGTTGTGCAGCACATCCTTCAACGGACACGCCGGTGTGGTAAGCATGATCGTAAACGACACATCGGAACCGTCAATCTCTATGTTTCGGATGAAGTTGAGGGTAATGAGATCCTTGTGAAGCTCCGGTTCGATTACGTGGCTCAGAGCCTCTTTTACTGCTTCTTCGGTAACTCCGCTCATGTGGCTTTTATCTCCTTGAGTGCATCATATTGATCCTCCGCGTGATAGGAGGATCGAACCATCGGTCCCGACTCACAGTGGATGAAACCACGCTTCAATGCTTCGCTTTTGAGACGGGCGAATTCTTCGGGATGTCGGTATCGTTCGACCGGTGCGTTCGTGCCCGACGGCTGGAGGTACTGCCCGATATTGATCATATCGACGCGGTTTTCCCGCAGATCATCCATCGATTCGAGTATTTCGTCGAAGGTTTCACCGAGACCGAGCATCATGCTCGACTTCGTGACGCACTCAGGATCGAGCTCTTTTGCGATCCGAAGGAATAAGAGCGAACGTTCGTAATAGGATCTGGAACGGATCTTCGGAGTCAGTCTTCGGACCGTTTCGATATTGTGTCCGAGGATATCGGGCTTGCTCTCAACGATCGTTTTTATGCTCGATTTTTTCCCCATCATATCCGAGCTCAGCAACTCTACCGAACAATCGGGAACCAGGCGTCGTATGGCGTGTACGGTATTTGCGAGGATCTTCGATCCGCCGTCATCGAGGTCGTCCCGGTTTACCATCGTGATAAACGCATGATGAAGCCCCATCTTTTCTACCGATTTTGCAAGACGGAACGGTTCGAACGGATCGACCTCATCAGGAAGACCGGTTTTGACGTCGCAGAACCGGCAGCGACGGGTGCAAGTGTCACCGAGGATCATGAATGCGGCGGTTTTGTGTTTCCCCCAGCATTCATGTATGTTCGGGCAACTCGCTTCCTGGCATACCGTATGGAGCTGCTCCGACTGAACCAGTTGACGCAGCTCCCTATAATTTTCATTTGAGTTAAGGCGTATTTTGAACCACTCGGGTTTCTTCGATCTGTTTTGTAGTGTGCTCATGTACGATGTTAAAGTACCGTTGCCGTGGCCACCCGGTCAAGAAACCCCGTCGGCAGCCGGCCTGACTCGTTCGCCTATTGAACCGAAATATCGACGCTCGGTCTGAGCTCCGCCGCTACCGAAAGTGCCTGGTGTACCGGGTGCGTTTTGAGCTTTTCGATGAGCGTCTCGTCGGTCTTCTCCCCTTCGTCGATTTTGGGAAATGCCTGCTGATACAGCGCATAGTCGAAACGGGGCGCCCATTTTCTCGATCCGAGCCGGGCGGTCGTCGAACAGTTGTCGACCATATATGCCACCCCGCGGAAGTGCATGAACGGATTGAGCGAGTCGACCGCTTCGATAACCGATTCGTTTACGATTTCGGAATAGGCGTGTCCCTTTTCGATGAGGAGATCGATCTGTGCCATCATCATCGCGACGTATGTGCCCGCGGTAAACGGATCGAGTGGAATCTCCTCTTCGACTCGGTCGGCCCGGACCTTTTCTCCGACTTTCCACATGTGCGTATTGTCGATCGTTCCCATCGGGTAGCGATCGAAACGATTACCCGCCATTACCACCGAACGGATTTCGTTACCCGACTCGACTTCGTCATAGATTTCGGCAAGCACCTCCGCGTACGGCTGATAGGAAGCGGAGTACGCCGTCTCGAAAATCTTCTTCCCCTGCTCATCGAAGGTTTCGTAGACACCGATTATGCCGTTTCTCGAGATCGTTTTCGAAATCGGTCCCGTCGTCGCTTCGACCGAACGGCGGAACGCCTCTTCGTCGGATGCGCCTTCGGCCGTATATCGTCTGAAGAGCACCTCGACCATCCCGTGCACTCCTCCGAGCAGCACGCCGCGCTCTCCGTAGATATCCGACAGATACTCCTTTTCGAGGGTCGTCATAAATGTAAACGGCGACCCGAGAGCAACCGCCCAACCGAGTGCCTGATCGGTAGCTTTCCCGTTGATATCCTGCTCAACGGCGAAGCTCGAATTGATTCCGGCTCCGTTTACGCTTTTACCCTGCTCGTAGAGTCTACGTACCGATGGTCCCATACCTTTCGGGCATACGCCGATGACGTTGACGTCCGAGGGGAATTTGTCGCCGACCGCTTTGAGATATCCGAGCAGAAATCCGTGTGACAGCCCGAGCGTTGCACCCGATTTCATCGCATCGAAAACTTTGCGATAGTTGTCGGCCTGGGCGGCGTCGGAAATAAGGAGCAAGACGATATCCGAATCTGCGATAACCTCGTACATCTCTCCGAGAGTTCCGTTTTTCTCGGTGAACGCCGCCGATTCCGCTTTCGACCACGAAGACGATCCCTTCCGTAGTCCGACCCTGACGGTGATATCGGTATCTTCGAGTGAGTCCCGAAGATTTTGCGCCTGCGCCGGCCCCTGAGAGCCCCAACCGATAACTCCGATCTTTCCAACTCCGTCGAACGCTTTCGGAAGCAGGTCAAACCGATCCCGACCGCCCCGTACTATATATTCTTCGTTTCCACCGAGAACGATTTTCTCTTTGTCGAATACCTTTGTAGTGAATTCCATATCGAGCATGTTCCTCCTGTCTGCTTTTCTTTCCGGCCTGCGAGTGCAGACCGGTCCTCGATTGGGCGACAGCCACCCCTGCCGAGTATGCATGATTTCATGTATAAATAACAGGGTGACGCGACCATTACAATGCTACATGGATCGTTCAAGCAATTATGCAGATACGCGCCGTGTACTCACGTTGTTTGCGGCGGCCCTCATCACGATAGGGACCGCATTGAGCTGCACAGGACGCGATAACGAGCCCGGAGAGGATGAGCTGTCGATTTATGCGTATGCGGAGTTTCCGACGATCCTTCTCGATGAGATTTCGATGTATTTCGACTCTACATACGAGATCCGGATTGATATAGAACGGTTCAACGATCCGGTAGACCTGATCGACCGTCTCCAGACGGAACGGCAGGAACCGCACGCGGATGTCGTCATCGGGCTCGATGCTTTATCTGTTTTTTCGCTCGTCGAATCGGAGCTCTTCGTCTCCTATCGTCCTGACGGTGTGGAGCTCGTAAATCAAAGCCTGTTGGTCGATTCCGACTATCGCGTGGTTCCCGTCGCCTACGGCGGTGTCGGGCTCGTCTACGATAGCCGTTCCATCCCCGATCCTCCGCGAAGCTTCAATGCAATGCTCGACCCTCGTTTCGAATCGAAGATCATTCTCCTCGATCCGGATACCTCGCTCGCGGGACGTCACTTTATGCTGTTTATGATCCTCGAGCTCGGGGAGGGGGAGCTCCGTAGATATCTGAAAAAGCTCAGGCCCAATATCGCGGAGGTCGTTCCCACATGGGGTGAGGGTTTTGATCGAATTACACACGATGATGCTGCCGTCGTGCCGGGGTACCTGAAGCTCCCGGTCGGCGCCGGAGCGGAGCGTTACGGTACCGTCGCCCTCCACGGAAAGACGTATGCGCGAATCGAAATTGCCGGAATCACCGCGACCGCGCCGCACCCGGTTAACGCGCGAAGGTTTATCGATTTTGTGGTTTCAAAAGAGTTTCAAACGGCGATCGCGGAGGACCACGCTTTGTATCCGGCCGGGCGTGGTGTCCAGGCGTCATCGGCATCGGCGGCCGAGCTGGAAATCGACCCGGAAGAGGTTCGAATGGTCAAAATCGGTGAAGCGTCTGCTGTGCAGCATATCGACCGATGGATCGATACGTGGAAGCAGGCGCTTTCGAAGACCGCGGATCAACCGGAAGGTGATTGAAGCGGAGCGTGTGGCAGAACGGCCGAAAGAACGACCGACAAAGCGATAACGGCGATTACCGCACCGAGCACGATCAGATCCCTACGACGAACCGGAGCGAGCCCGGCCGGCGCCCCGCCGGTGTACCCCCGTGCGTCTATGGCTTTTGTCTTTACGTCAACACGCAAAAATGCCCGTACCGAAAGACTTTGCACCAACAGTCGCGTATAGCGAAAAGGACGGCGTCTGATCGCCGTCGAACGTGTCTTCAACGCACGTACGGTAGCTGAGGTTATATCGAACAATACCGGAAGGAACGACACGACGAGCCCGATGATCGTTGCGAGATGTGTCGTCCATCTAAACGGAAGCGGTTTGAGTAGTCCCGCCACCGAACCCCTTATTTCGCGTACCGTCGTCGTCGAGATAAACAGATGCCCGAATATGAGCACGAGCAGCAGCCGCAACGAGTAGATTCCACCGAAAACCGCCCCTTGCGTTACCGAATCGGCCGTCACGACCGAGAGAAACACGATCGCCGCTATTAGCAGGAGAAAAGCTCTTCCTTCTCTGATGATGTTCCGCAACCGAAGCCCGGACGAGACGCACGATACGATGCAGAGAGCGAGAAGCGGTATGAGCCCGAACGGAGATACCGCCATCACCGCGGTACCGTTTCCGATGAGCGCAACGAGCTTTATTCTCGGATCGATCCGATGAATCGCCGTGTCGTCTCCGATATAGTGAAACAGGAGCTCGGTCAATTGTCGTGCCTCATCGTTTTAATCGAGCCAGGTAAACGTAGA
>CAYLZA010000015.1:9981-12213 GCA_964387575.1 uncultured Spirochaetales bacterium
GGAGGCCGTCTGACGTCGAACTCTTCGAGCCGGTCGAGAAGCGTTTCCGGAGCACCGTCAGCAACGATTCGTCCATCCGCCATGATTACCAGTCGATCCGCATGGGCGAGCATTTTTTCCACATCGTGTGAAATGACGACGATTGTCGTCCCCGCCTCATGCAAATCGACTATCGTCGCGAGCACCATCCGGACTCCCGGGAGATCGAGCCCGATAAACGGTTCGTCGAAGAGGACGATCTCAGGATTCATTGCAAGCGCGCCCGCGAGCGCGGCTTTTCTTTTCTCACCTCCCGAGAGGAAATAGGGACGGGCGTCCGCCAGCTCGGAAATCCCGATTCTCTCGAGCGTCTCCCGCACCCGCCGATCGATTTCCTCCCGCTCGATCCCCAGGTTTTCGGGACCCACGGCAACGTCTTCCGCAACGGTGTGACCGAGAAACTGATCGTCTGGATTCTGAAAAACGAGCCCCACGTTGCGACGGACAGCGGTAATCTGCTTATCGATCGGCTTTCCGCGATACGTGATCGTTCCTTCGGTGGGAGAGAGGAGTCCGACGATGTGATGGAGTAGTACGGTTTTGCCCGAACCGTTGCGCCCGGCTATGACGACGAGCTCACCCGCATCGATCGTCAGAGAGGCATCCCGTACTCCGACGGTGCCGTCGGCAAACCGATGAGTTACATTGTCGAGCGTGAGTAGATTCACGTTTCGGAGTGTTTCGACGGCGGAAGCAGCTCGGGATAACCTTTGCGAATAGATACCGTAACGAGCACCGCCAGGACGACTTTGGCTGCATCGCCCGGCAAAAACGGAATCATCCCCGACGCAAGCGATTGGCTCCAGCTCATATCGAGCGCCGTTCGAAGCCATGGTACCCCTACCAGATAGATGATGAGCATCCCTGCTACCGAAGCGACGATATCCCGCCATATCACGAGCTGTTTCCGTGATGATATCAGCGCGGTAGCCGTGACCGCCGGGAGATAACCGAGCAGATATCCTCCTGTAGGACCAGAGAAATAGGCGAGCCCGCTTCCCTGCGCAAATACGGGCAGACCGATGAGCCCGAGTAGCAGATAGAGCGCTACGCTCGAGACCGCCCACTTGAGCGGCAAAAGTAGCCCGGCCAAAATAACGAATAAGTTGGCGAGTACGATCGGAACCGGACCGACCGGGATTCGAATATAGGCGCCGGCGATTATCAGTGCGGTCAACAGGGCTGTATAAACGAGATTTCTGGTTTGATTCATCGACTAACGTACCTGTCGCTTCTTGAGCTTTGTTCGTATGATGGTTCCCGCCACATCGCATGCCATTTGTACGTGTGTATCGGGTTTTTCGGTTGCCGACACTTCTACAACGCTCTGACCCATATCGACGTGCACTCCGGTTATCGAGTCGAGAGCCTTCAAGCCTTTTTCAATGATCGTCTTCTTCTCCTCGTTGAGATTATCCACGAGATAGAAGTACTGTTTCGCCTTCGCCATGAACAGATAGTATAGGGAAATACGAATATTGTCAAAACAACAATGGATTCCGGGCATTTGCGAGTCGTTTTCCACTATCTTGAAAAAACACGGACTTCGCGCTACTATTTCGTATACAGTAAATTACGGAGGAATACGAATGAAGATCGCAAAATTAATTGTGTTGACGGCATTGGTGGGAGTGGTCTTGCTCGGGTGTGCGTCGTCGGGAGGGGTTGATACCTCCGATATTCCCGATTTCTACCTCAATCCACCGGTTGCGGAAGACGCGATTTATGGAGTTGGTGATGCGAAGATGTCTTCGCTCAGCATGTCACGAACGATGGCGCTGTCGAGGGCCCGCGATGATATCGCCCGACAGGTCGAGGTGGTCGTGAAAAATGCAATTACCGATTACGCACAACAGGCCGGCGAGGGTGAGAATACGCAGACGATAGAGTTCGTGGAAACAGTTTCGCGTCAGCTGGTCGAGGTTACACTGTCGGGTTTGAAGACAACCGAAGTTGCGGTCGCCGACGACGGCACGGTCTACGCGATGGTTGAGTATCCGACGAGCACACTCAAAAACAACGCAGAACAGGCTTTTCAGCGTAACGAAGCATCGGCTTTTGCCGAGTTCAAAGCCGCACAGGCTCTCGAACAACTCAACAAAGAGCTCGAAAGCAATCCGCCGCAAGCGGGTGCTACCCAATAGGGGCTCATGAATCATCGTGATTCAAAAAGGGTGCGTTCCGTTCGTACGG
>CAYLZA010000016.1:0-12085 GCA_964387575.1 uncultured Spirochaetales bacterium
CAGCGTCCTTCATCGATCAGCTGAGAAACTCGATCGAACAATGGCGGATCGTAGCGCTTTATTTGCTCATGGACCCATGCATCGGCGCGGGTAAATACGAAATCCGGATACCGATCAAGAAGCCGCACCGCACTCGTGCATGTTGCCAGTGATTCCACCACTCCGTCGGCCCAACGCCAGAGCCAGACCGGATCGATATGTGCATTGCCGATCATATGTACCGTCGTCATAGTGCCGATAGCCCTCCGCCCCGCAGTCTACAC
Source organism: uncultured Spirochaetales bacterium (assembly GCA_964387575.1). Taxonomy (GTDB): domain Bacteria; phylum Spirochaetota; class Spirochaetia; order ARS1246; family ARS1246; genus CAYLZA01. Next base: position 264 of record CAYLZA010000016.1, read on the forward strand.
TCGCCCCGTCCCCGGTGCATAGCCATTGATCGTGTGCGATGTAGTCCGGTCGAGCCTATCCGCCGGTTGAATGTACGATTACCATGTGCTCCACGCTCTCGCATTTTTCGAGTGCCCGGTCGGCATTGTGCTTGAGCGTAATAACCTGCCCGCGACGCCAGCCTCCGTCGGCCGTGATCAATACCTTGCACTGCGCATCGTTGATTCGGTCGGCAAGCGAATCGGGAGAGAATCCTCCGAATACGACACTGTGAATTGCGCCGATACGGGCGCATGCAAGCATCGCGACGGCGGCTTCGGGAAGCATCGGCATGTAGATCGCCACCCGGTCGCCTTTTCCGACGCCGAGATCCTTCAGACAATTGGCAAACGTACACACCTCACGATGAAGCTGTCCGTATGTAAACGTTCTTATGCTCCCGTTTTCCGCTTCCCATATGATTGCCGCCTTGTTACGGCGAGCGCCTCTGAGATGACGATCGATTGCATTGTACGTAATGTTGATCTTTCCGCCGATAAACCAGCTAACATGAGGGGGTAGACAATCGAATAGATTATGTGCAATATATACGAAACCATATATTATTGAGGATCAAATGGCGACAGTTACTGTTCAGGCAGGAGTGTGCGGGTTCACTACGACGATAAACGCACACTCGGAAGATGCACAAAATGTCGATATCGATTTTACATCGAATTGCCCGAATATTGCGAAGGTGAAAAACGAGCTTACCCGCGTAGATGCTTTCAAGGAGCTGTTTACGCCGATTTCCGAGAGCCACGTGTATAAGACGTTGGGAAAACATCTTCCCCACGTTGCGTGTCCGCTCTATTCGGGTTTTTTGAAAGCGATAGAAACGGCTGCGGGATTGGCGCTGCCGAAAGACGTTACGATGACGATCGAGAACGACCGGTAACCGAGGTAAACGCTTCGACGACCGCGGCGGCGTTTTCGATCGGTGTACCGGGAAGCAGTTCCTTTGCCGGTGCGAAAATATAACCGCCGCGTTGTGACATGGAGCGTTTGATGGTGACAGTTTCGGAGCGGATCTGCTCGGGAGTGCCGAACTGAATCGTGCTCCGGCTACCGAGCCCTCCCCAAAAAGCGATTTGGGATCCAACGCGCTTTTTGAGCATATAAGGATTCATCCCGCGCGCTTCAGGCTGTACGCTTTCGAGTACATCGAAACCGCGGTTTGAACAGCCCCCTCCATCGCTCGGGCCCCACGATGACACCGCGTTGATCACTCCAGTCATCGCCGAACATTATTGCATCGATTTCAGGGATTTGCTCGCAGGTAAAATCGATATACGAGACGAATTGCTCGGTGATTCGATCGAGCAACGCTTCATAAAACCCCGGCTGCGCGACAACGTCCATCATCATGTTCTCCGTCAATTCGGTATTGATGAAATGCATGTGACCTTATACGCTCTGCGCAGCGGATATCAAATCCACAGGAATCGGATCAGTAGTAAAGGAATCAATGGCATTCAAGGACGGATGGGCGGCACTGCATCTCGAAAAACCCGCGAGGGTCCCGCGTACCGAGTATTCGGCTACCGGTCATTGGCAGCTTATACAAGCGGTAACGGGGATAAATGTATCTGAGCAAAGTGATGAACAAACGCGTAAGAAAGCGGTACAGCTGTTTACCGGACCCGAGAATTGGAACTTCGATCTGGCGTGGAGCACGCTGATCGGGCGGAAGGAGTTCGGCGAGCTTCGTACCAATATGGGACATGCGGTTTACGCGGCGGGAGGAGTCGATTATGACGACGAAATCCACGAGTCGTTTCAGACTCCCGAAGAAGTGTACGCATTCGAGCCGGATGAGTCGCTCGGAATCCCCGATCACGCGGAGCTCGTAAAACGGTTTGAGCACCACTATAGAGTAAACTGCGAGAACAATCCGGATCAGGTCAATATGACCGGTATATATATTACGTGTGTCTCCGGTTTGATCGACTTATTAGGGTGGAATATGCTGCTGACCGCAGCGGGCGTCGATAGCCGAGCATTTGCAGCGTTTACCGATCGCTACGCCCGGTGGATCGGTCGTTACTTTTCGGCCCTCGCGGAGGCGGATGTGCCGGTGGTTATGGTCCATGATGATATCGTCTGGACATCCGGGCCGTTTATTGATCCTGAATGGTACCGATCACACGTGTTTCCTCACTACAAGCGCTTTTTTGCACCACTTCGCGAATCGGGTAAGAAGATTTTGTTCACATCAGACGGTAACTATACGTATTTTATCGATGATATTGCCGATTGCGGCATGGATGGATTTGTGCTCGAGCCACTTACCGATATGGGATACATCGCCGAGCATTACGGGAAATCGCATGTGTTTGTCGGAAATGCCGATACCCGCATTCTTCTGTCGGGGAATCGGGAACAGATTCGGGCGGAAGTGGAGCGGTGTATGAAAATCGGAAAAGATTGTCCGGGTTTTTTTATGGCCGTCGGAAATCATATACCGTCAAATACACCGGTGGACGCGGCGATCTACTACAACGAAGTATACGAGGAGCTTAGTCGTCGATAGGACGGCGCGAAGCCTGTGGAGATACGGACCCTCGAAGAAACGGACATAGCCGCCGCTGAAGAGCTCGTAACGATAGCAAGATGGAATCAGTCCGCGGAGGACTGGGTCCGGTACGCAGCCATGCCCGGGAGCGAGGCTTTCGGGATGTTCGAGAATGATAATCTTGCTGCGACGATCGCGGTAGCCTGTTACAGAAAGCAGATTGGATGGATCGGAATGCTCATTGTGAACCCTGAGTATCGACGCCGGGGTATCGGGACGAAACTGATGAGCCACGCCATGGCGGCGCTCGAACAGTGTGGAATCATCGGGCTCGACGCGACTCCGATGGGTAAACCCGTCTATGAACGATTGGGCTTTGTCTATCGTTCGGAGCTTCATCGGTATGTGCTACCGAGAGCGGCTTATTCGACGGCTGCTCGTGCGTGCGCCGAAACATCCGAAATCGATACATCGTCGAGCGTTCTGATAAAGAAAGTCGGTGAGAAAAACACCGACGTTTTTGATGGGGCTGGGATTGAGGAAGAGATAGATTCGATCCAGGCACTCGATTTCGAAGCGTTCGGCGCGGACCGAAGTGCTCTGATGAAATCGCTTCTGGGAGATTTACCCGATTGTGCGTTTCGGTCAGTTGTCGACCCCGAGGAGCGCGCCACAAACGAATCGGAACCGATCGGGGCTACCGGCTTCGTCCTCGGAAGATATGGTCGTTCGTACGCCCATATCGGTCCACTCGTTTCTTACGATGAGGCCGTTGCAGCAAAGCTTCTCGAAGCCGCGGTGGCAAGGGCCGTTGAGCTGCCGAAACCCGCGGGGGTGACTGTGGATGTGTTCGAGGATGGGCACACACTTGTCGAAAAGCTCAAACGGCTCGGTTTCGAGTATCACCGGAAATTCCTGCGGATGACGCTCAAGAACGCGCCGCATCCGAATCCCGGGCGCACCGTAGACGGTCTGATCGAAGAGCGGCTTGATCAATCCCCGGTTTCATATTCGGCATCATCAAGCGCTCGGTCCGACGACACATCCGGCGCTTCTTCCACATCATCCGCAGCTTCAAACGGTGCTCGTATTCCCGCATACCGTTTCGCGGTCGGTCCCGAATTCGGGTAGTTACTCCGGCTACTCGACGATCGATGAATAAATCAACCGCAGAAGCTCAGGATTTGCCCGCCCGGCGACTTCAAACGGACCGGGATTCTGAACAACGACGAGCTCGTGTTTCGGGAACACCGTAATAAAATGGCCGTGGGCTCCGCATGCCGAATACGCCGACTTTGGAAGGGAATTCCACTGCATCCATAATTTGCCGTATTCATTCGACCAGATCCCATATCCATATCGCCACATATCCTCATGATGATGGGTTTTGATATCGCTATTGACCCGGATCGATTCATCGATCCACTCGGAGGGTACAATTTGACGGTCCGCCCATCGGCCCCGGTTCAGCCAGAGTAATCCGAGACGGGCGGCGTCTCTCGGTCCGGTTTCGATCTCAGTGTAATAGCCAAAAATGTTTTTGAGCGCCTCCGGCGGATGCTCGAAGTTTCGAAGTGAGTAGTTGAAGTGAGCCCCGATCGCGTTGCCGATTTTTTCTTCGATCAGCCTCGCCGGACCGGGGCACCCTTCCGGGTCGTTAGAATCCCAGTAACCGTACAAAGCCGCGAGCGCATGGGAGAGTATATTCATTCCGAAAGTTTGATAGTGAAAATACTCTCCCGGATTCTCATCAGGTTTCATATATCCGGAAGTGTTCGATATGAGTTGACGAAATGTGATTTCCCGGTCCTTTTCAAAGGCGTATCGACCCGTTTTGGGACCATGCCCTTCGGTTACCTCCATAAACTCGGGAAGCACTTCGATCAGTTTAGTATCGGCGCTTTGTATTCGTCCTTCGGCTATTGCGATGCCGAGAAGGTTGCCGAATACCGATTTTACCGCGCTGTAAATCTTGACCTTCCGATCGACGTCCATACCGTGGATCCACTCGGCGATAATGCGCCCGTATCGAACGATGACCACGCGATACGGGTTCGAACCGCTGATCTCATCGAGCCACCTTCGTCCCCGTTCGAGACGCGTCGGCTCTACTCCCATTTCTTCAGGAGCCGCGAATTCCCAGGATTTGGAGGGAATAATCGATGTAGTCTTGGGTGATTTTTCCATACTGATCCAATTCTTGTGGATTTTGAATCAATATGCAATCGATTCTGTATGATTATGCAGAATCCACAGGAATCGGATCAGTAAATACAGCGTTGACGCCATTGGGTGAATCTTTCAGGATGTCTCCGGTATGAGTAACAACGACCGAATAGACTTGGAATCTGAAGCCCCGATTTTTATCATGGGATCGAAGCGGGGTGGTACGACGCTTCTGCGCAGAATCATCGACGCGCATCCAGAGGTGTGCATACCCCCTTCGGGATGGTTTTATCATTTCGTGTATCCTTATCTATACAGCTATGGCGATCTCGAACGAGACGAAAATATGCTCGTTTCTCGGCATTACCTATGACCGGTCGATGCTCCGTTATCATGAAAAAACACCCGATTCGTTTATGAGTAAGGGCTATCATGCAAAATCAAGCATGCCGATTACCGACCGTTTCGCGGGTATATATCGCACGCTTCCGCCGACGGACAGGGAATTGGTCTCCGGAGTTATTGGCGATCTTCTCGAGAAGCTCGATTATGAGATCGAAACTCCCGGACGTCAGCCGGACTTGTGGGAACGATTGCGTTATCTCGAAGAAGATCGACACGGCGGGCAGGTACTCGAGGGGGGAGTCGAATATATGTACAAACGCCGGATGGAGCGCAAGGTACGAATGAACAACGGTATATTTGATGTGGACCAGGCATGTCTGTTTATTCGGGCTGCCGGTAATAAAACCCACACGGGAGGAGACGAATGAACGGATGGACAATCGGAATCGGACAGTCCGACATTACCCCGGGGATAGGGGATTTCTGTTCGATTCGAATGGTTCCTGGAAAGAAGAGCACGGGAATTCACGACAGACTCAAAGCTAACGCCGTGGTACTCGAGAAGAACTCGAAGCGGTTGATACTTCTTTCCGCCGATGCCGTACAAATTCCTGCGAATGTGGTCAGATTGATAAAAACGCCGTTGATGGAACGATATGATCTTGCCGAGAAAGAGATCGTCATTCAGGCGACGCACGCACACCATGCTCCCGACATCGTGGGAGAGGAGTTCGTAGACAACCGACATCAGATCACGAGACTCGTCCAAGGATGTGTTGACGCGGTCAATGGCGGCTTTGAGAACCGAACCCCCGGCTTGATCGGCTGGGGATGCACCATGGTGGCGAGTCCGATCAATAGATTTCAGTGGCGTACCGGAGGTCGTGACATAAAACGTGTTGATCGCAGAATCGATCTGCTGAAAATTACCGACTTGGCGGGTAAACATCGGTGTCTCTTGTGGCATTTCGCAGCACATCCGACTACGGCGATGCGCGACGGATTCGAGACGAGCAGGGACTATTACGGTGAAGTCAATGATATCCTCGAAGCAGAGCTTGCCGGTACTGCGGTGTTCTCGCAGGGGGCGTGTGCAAACATAAATCTTGTTGTCGATAAACGGCTGCGTGAGAAAACACATTATCACGCGCGTCATATAGCCGATCGGATTCTCGAAGCAGTTCCCGCGATTAGTTGTAGTGATGAAGGGGGATTGGCGTACGCGATAACGACCGTCGATTCGCCGATTACGTCACGTATAGATAAAGTTGAGAGAGACTCGAATCCCGAGGAAGTCAAAAACTATTTTCGAACGCTTCCCGAGCGCGTAATCGACTATTCTCGACCCGACGAGGAGTTCAAAGAGATGCAGGCAATGCGTCGCCGCGCTCAACGCATTGCGCTTCTCGAGGATTACATCGATAAGAATCGATATACCGAAACCGCGACAATCCAAGCATTCCGAATAGGAGACCGGCTCGGAGTAACCATTCCAGGAGAACCATTTGTCGAGCTTCAGCTTGAGCTCCAGTCGAGATTTCCCGAGCACCGCGCGATGGTGTTCGGTTACGCAAACGGTCATATCGGATACATTCCGGATGAACAATCGTTTGAGGTAGAGTCGTATGAAACCGTACCGTCGTATATGAAGCGGGCCGGGAAGAAGTCCGGAACGATGCTCGTCGATGCGGGAACGCGTTTGCTCAAGATGATTTTCGAAGAGACCGGATGTTGATACAGGCTACTCGAATTTTCGAAATATGATCTCGATCTCTCGAGAACGCGATAGTATACTTTAATTATGACTGATCTGAGGTGGAATTTCGGAGAACGGGACTTACTCTATCTTGTTAATCACTTCATGCCCGAGCAAAGTGATAAGCGGCGAATGATTCGCGTGTTGCAGGATGATGAGGAAATTCTTCAGAGCATGATCGAAGATCCGACGCTCGCGGAAGCACTTCTCGATGAGCCCGAGCCGGTGATCAGCGTTTCACCGTATCTCTACTTTGCGGTGCTTCTCTATAGAGCTCGGGAGGATTTACGGCACCGCCCGTATACGTTTGAAAAAGACACGCGAAGAATGATGGTGGTTTTTGATACCAAACGGATCCTCGAGCTCCTCGACAAGAAATCGACGCTTATGTATCTGGCACGGATGCTTTTATCATTCGTGAAAATACATTCATACACGGTTATGATCCGAGTGCGAGAAGGGATCTGGCGTCGGATGCGATTCAGCGATTTCGATGTTGAGGGCCTGATCTCATACAGTGAAATCACCGACGAGGAATACCGTTTCCCGATTTACAAACGTATCGCCGATATTTGTCTGTTCACCCTCGGTGTATTTACCGAGACTGTGTCCGAGACAATGCTTCCGCATTCCCCTGCTCGACAACGGAGGAAACAATATCGCGAGTATGGGCCCCATTTTTATCGTAGTGCTTCACGGCACCGCGACGCCGAACGAAACGAGGAAAGCGAAACGTTGGCCGAGCTTGCTGACTCGTTTGATCTTGCTACGAAACCGCTCGCGTTTATGGCCGATCACTATATCTCGGCGCTTAAAACAAAGATGTTTACCCTTCCTGAGGAAGACGCTCCTTGTTAGGCGAGCGATGCTTCGATTTTCCGCGTAAGATTTCGAGCCATCATGGTCATTCCGAGATCCGACGGATGGACGAGGTCTGCGGTAAGCCCGGCAGGATCGTCGAGTATATCAGGACCTTCGAGTAAAACAAGATTATCACCGCCGTATACTTGGGCAACTTCCCGGAGTGCTTCGCGAAACTCCTCGAAGCTCGCCTGATCATTCTCCATTGCAGCGGAAGGTGAGAGGTCCCGGAAATGCGGATAAATGGTGATGCAAAAGACCTTACGGTTTGGATGGTTTCCCGCAGCACGGTCGAATAGATATCGCGTTCGATTTTTGAACTCGTCGATTGTGAATCCGCCGCCGATCATATTGACCGAAAGCGCAAATACCCCAATGTCCCAATCCATTGCCGCGATAAAATCTGCAACTTCGTTCTCGCAGTAGCATGAACCGCCCATGCCGATATTGATTAGATCAATTCCGAGCGCCCGTGCCGTTTGGTAAGCATAGCTCAGATGCGACAGTGTCGCCGCGTTGCCGTGCGTGATCGACGTTCCGTAGGCGAGCATGAGTTGATTCGGGCAGTGCTCGGGCGCCGGAGGCTTGAGATCGTCACCTTCCATCGAGTGAAAGTACAGGTTGGAGTGCCTGCCGGTAAACTGAAGCCTCCAAACTGAGGAATCGAATCGTTCGGAACCGAGTCTCCCTTCCGGATGATGCATAAAACGCTCCGGTTTACTAATTTCGATCCGTTTTGGTTCGCCCTCGATCGGTATCGCTTCGAGTGCGGGTAAATCGCCCCAGAACGGGAGCATCCACGCGGGATCACCCTCATTTGAAAGCGTCACAGCAATACGATCCGAGGTAGTTTCAAAACGAAGCTCCACTTGGTCCGGATTTCTTACTCGTTCTTTCGCCCGCGGATTGAGCGCACCTCGAACGTTTTCGGGGATTCGTTGAATCAAGAGCCCCGAACCGGTCGAAGAGGGAAGCAGATCAAAGCAGTTGTGAAATTCGATGTTTCCGTATATCAAGATTTTGCTCCACATTAGTGATCCGAATCCTGTGGAAAACGGTATCAAGTGTCGTTTGGCCAAGAAACGACGCTATATGCAGCGTAAACGGCTTGACCGTCGGCGTCGACAATCCGTTTTCCACAGGATTCGGATCACTATTATATGCAAACCACTCTGGTGTGTCTGCAGTGCTACCCTTTGAGCGATCCGAGCATAGCACCTTTCACGAAGTACTTCTGTATGAACGGATACACTATCAGAATCGATGCGGTTACACATCCTGCCGCATCTGATAGTAGATCTCGTTCCAGCGAAGCTCTTTTTTGATTGCGGCTAACGTCGTCGATTCATCTATCAACAGGTACTCGATACCGGTCATCTCTGCGAAGTCTTCGAGATGAGCCGGGGTGAGTGCTTCGGTAAATCCCGAATGATGAGCGCCGCCGGCGAGGATCCACGCTGCGGCCGATGTGGGTAGATCCGGTTTGGGAATCCAGAGTGCCCGTGCCACCGGGAGCTGAGGCAATTCCTCGGTCGGTTCGACCACCTCGACTTCGTTGACGACCATTCTGAATCGATTGCCCATATCAACGATCGTGGCATTCAGCGCTTGCCCGGGGGCGGCGTCGAAGACGAGGCGGGCGGGGTCGGCTTTTCCTCCGATGGACAGAGGATGCACCTGTAGGGACGGTTTGTTCGTTGAAGCGATGGACGGACACACTTCGAGCATATGTGCACCGAGTACCATTTTTCGATCGTCCGCGAGATGATAGGTGTAATCCTCCATAAACGATGTGCCGCCTTCAATGTCCTGACCCATGACTTTCATCGACCGTACGAGCGCTGCGGTTTTCCAGTCTCCTTCGGCGCCGAACCCGTATCCGTCGGCCATGAGCCGCTGGACGGCAAGCCCGGGGAGCTGCGAAAGTCCGTGTAGATTCTCAAAGGTCGTGGTAAATCCGGTAAATCCTCCGTCCTCGAGAAATGCTCGCATCGCGCATTCGATTTTTGCCGCTTCTTCCAGAGAGCTTCGGCGGGCTCCTCCGCTTTGCACATGGTCTTCCAATACATACGATTCTTCGTACTCATCGAGCAGATTTCGGACCTCGCCGTCCGAGACGGCCTCGAGGTATCCGATCAAATCGCCGACGCCGTACCCGTCTACGGCATAGCCGAAACGAATCTGTGCTTCGACCTTATCGCCCTCGGTTACCGCCACATTGCGCATGTTGTCGCCGAATCGTGCGATTCTGGAAAACCGGGAATCATGAACGGCCGTAGCGGCACGTGTCCACGTTGCGAGCTGTTCGAGCACCCGGAGATCCTGCCAGTATCCGGCAATGACCTTACGCTGCATACGAAGGCGACTCACTATAAAACCGAATTCACGGCCGCCGTGGGCGGATTGATTCAGATTCATAAAATCCATATTGATTTTCGACCAGGGGATTTCTTTGTTGTATTGCGTGTGAAGATGCACCAGCGGTTTGTCGAGACTCTTCAATCCCGCAATCCACATTTTCGCAGGAGAAAACGTATGCATCCATGCGATGATCCCGATACAGCCGTCGTCTCCGTTCGCATCCCGACAGATCGAGAGTATAGCCTCACTGCTCGTAAGTATCGGTTTGTAGACTACGTGTACCGGAAGCTGGGGAGATTCGTTCAAACCTTCGGCGATTTTTCGTGCGTCATCGGCGACCTGCTCGAGCGTCTCCTCTCCGTAGAGTCCCTGGCTGCCCGTTACGAACCAGACGGAATATTCGGCCATTTGCATTTCACTCCTCCATCGATTGTCTAACGTGATTGCCTCATGCGAGGATCGTTATACGTACTATACCTTACGCAGCCGTCGCGATAGATGCAGACCTTCGAAGTCCAAGCCACGGTCGCATTGTGATTCAAGCGGCTTACGAGTACGGGCGTACGCTTCGATGTATCGTGCCATTCTTTTTCCCATACCATCGAAGTCGAACCGCTCGATAACCTTAGCGACATCTTCGAGCAGCGTCGGATTATCGAGAAATGTACCGACCCGCTTAATTATGCTATCGGCGCGGGGAGTGTAAAAACTGATTCCGAGCTGTTTGAGTACCTGAAGCAGCTTGTTTTCGACGACACCCGACCTTCGTGTTACGAGAAACGGACGTCCGACCGCGAGAATTTCATACGCCACCGCGGGGCCCGCCTTGCCGATGACAACGTCACACGCGGCAACATATGATGCCATATCCTCGACGAATCCGCGAACGCGGAGTTCTGTAAACTGCGGCTGTATGGCTCGCATTTTTTCATAAAGCGCTTCATTTTTTCCCGCAATGACGACGATCTGGATTCTGTTTCCGAATGATTTGAGCGCCTCCAGCGCGATGTCTTCACCGCCTCCGATCCCTTCACCACCGAGCGAAATCAGACAGGTGAATCGTTGCGATATTCCGAGTTTACTACGGGCTTCCTCTTTTGACGGTGCATCGATAAACGCACGTCCAACCGGATAACCGACGATATCGATTCTCTTCCGAGGGACGCCGAGCCACTGCAATCGTTCTTTCGAGTTTTCCGAAGCCACCACGTATCGCTCGATTCTCGGTTCCGCCCAAAGCGCGTTTGCATTGAGCGTCGAGACCTCGAAACTCAGTACCGGAACATCCATTCCGAATCGGATTTGTGCAAGTGTCAGTCCGACGACCGTCCAGCTATGTGTGGCCACGACGAGCGCGGGGGCATTCGGACCGGTGAAACGTCGTGCGGCTTCTTTGGCGAAACCACGCAGAATAACCCGGAGAACGAGATTGGTAATTCGAGGAAACGTATCGATGACACGTTGAACCAGATAGATTGAAAGCGGGTATTTCAGTGCGTTTCGCCACGTGTTCTTGTGGTGTCTATCGAAACGGTGAAAGCCATATTCCTCCATGATATCCGGGATTTCGAATCGATATTCTCCCGGATGTTCCTCTTCGATAGCTTCGATGATAGCCTTGGCGGTACTCATGTGTGAGCCTCCGGCCGCTATCGGGGCGAAGAGAATTAACGGTTTTTCCGTTTTTTGGTTGTCAGTCGTCACGATCGTCGAGTATTACACGTTTGAACCGAATTGTCATCGGAGGACAGGAATTCGCATTATGAACCGTTGGCACGGTTTCCCACTACCATAACCCT
>CAYLZA010000017.1:0-12081 GCA_964387575.1 uncultured Spirochaetales bacterium
ATAGCATAAACTTTGATGAATTAAAAGCTGGAAAAGCGAACATCAAGGTTTTTGGGTGTCCAGTCGAGGCCGTCGGGTATTTCGGTAGACACCGCTTCTTGTTCCCCAAATGTTTCTCCGTTCCGCTGAAAGGCGAATTGCCACTCATCGTCCTCTCTGGCTATCCAGAACGACACGCTTTCAGCGGAATAGACGATGCATCGGTGATTTTCTACCGGCAGTTCCCCCCATCGAATCATTGCATTTCCTCCGGATTCAAAGCTCATCCTCCATCGTCTGCTTCACAACCGAAAGCGCTTCTTCAGTTGCAGCGCACATCATTGTCTTCCTGATTTTCCATCGGTCCCGGCTTGTCCGGTCGAGATTGTAGATCCTCTTGTCTACCTCGAGCGTCACCGGTTCTCCTCCCGCAATCTGTACGAGAAATCCGAGCCGCAACAACATCGGTAGTGCACCTGCAATATCCCAGAGCTTTACCTTTCCCGTGTACGCGTGGTAGCGATCGAGCATAATATATGTAAGCGGAACTACCGCGCAACCGAGAGCCTGAACCGGTTTCCGCGTTCGAATCCCCGATCCTTTGGCGATACCCTGTGAAAGCGCGATCATACTCGTGAGTTGCTTTTGCTCCCGTTGGTTCGGTGGCTCGATATCCGCCCACGTTATTGAGTCTTCATCGAAAAAACCAGGATTCGGCATTGTCCCATATCTGACCCGATCCCCATCGGTTAGGAATACCTCCCCGGTTACCGGCAAATATATCCCGCCGTCGGTGAGAACTCCGCGCACCATTCTGGCGATCGAAATACCCCACGTCGGTATATGATGCGCGTACGGGGCGGTTCCGTCTATCGGATCGACGACCCATGCGGTATTTTGAAATGCGGCTTCGATATAGCCCGGATCTTTTGCGTCTATGGTTTCCTCGCCGATGATATACGAGCCGTCCTGCGGCCGGTCGAAGTGAGACTCGAGCAGGGCTTCCACTTCGTGATCCGCCTCGGTGACTATCGAACGGTCTTCCTTCAGCCGTGCGCTCGGCGAATTGTAGTATTTCAGTGCAATTTCGCCACACCGGAGAAGCAAGTGTATTATCGTCTTCGGATTCCAGGAGTCGGTTGAATCGCTCATTGCGCATATAGTACGCGGACGGTGATGAGTGGTCAAACAGCTGAGCAACCGAACAATGCAATTGCGACCGTCGATAGAGTGTGCTACGGTTTGCCGGCGGCGGAAATGAAATCCGAATAATGAAACCTGAATTACGTGTACGGTTTTTGGATATCCTCGTTCCTGCGATGAGCTTCGCGATTGTCGTTGTTACCGCCGTATATGCTTACGGAGGGGGTGGAGAGGCTGCGTATGTTTCGATACGTTCGGGAGAGATTGAATGGATCTACGAGCTCGAATCCGACCGGATCGTCGAAATAGAAGGACCGCTCGGCGTTTCAACCATAGAAATCCACGACGGCAATGCGCATTTCACCGATTCTCCGTGTCGAGACAAGATCTGCATATCGATGGGAAAAATCGACCGTTCCGGCGAGTGGGCTGCGTGTTTGCCGAACAGCGTGCTTATTCGGATTATCGGAAAGCAAGATGAATCGATCGACGCACTTGTCTACTAGACATCGAGCTCTCGCGCTTCTCGCGGCAAGCAGCCTCGTTCTTGCGGGGATAGACTATCTCATACCGAAACCGATTCCCTTTCTTCGTCTAGGACTTGCAAATCTGCCGATCGTCGTAGCACTTACGCAGTTTCGGCTTCGTGAAATTTTGCTTTTGACGTTTCTCAAGGTGTTTGGTCATGGATTGCTTACGGGGATGCTCTTTTCATATGTGTTCCTGTTTTCCGCCGCCGGCTCGTTTTCAGCGGTGTTTGTAATGATAGCCCTCCGGAAACTCGGGGGGAAACATATCTCACTCGTAGGAGTCAGCGTCGGTGGCGCTTTGGCGAGTAACTCGGTCCAGTTGTTGTTTGCGTGGCAGTTCGTGTTCGGACCGGGTGCGGTGCTTATAGCGCCGCCGTTTCTCGGAGTTGGTACGCTAACGTCACTTATCATCGGGATTACCGCACAAAAGTTCGTGTCCGAGTCCTCGTGGCTGCGTACCATATCGGGTGCGATCCCGGAGGCGGAATGATCGACTCAAAGGTAGTGTGATGGAACGTCGTACGATAGCCGCGGCGGTGCCGCTCGTGGCGGGATTGCTCGTAATACCCGCATTTGCGCTGCAAACCAATCTCGTCATCCGGGTAACTCAATCACTGTTGTTTGTCGCGTTGGCAACGGCCAAAGGCGGACGATTTCGGCCGTTGCCGCTTCTCCTTATCGGTGGGACGATCGTCGCGGTCCATTTGATTTTCCCCTCGGGTCGAGTTCTCTCGACAATCGGGGAGTTTGCGCTCACCTTGGGAGCGCTCGAGCTCGGTCTCACAAAAGCCTTTCTCATAATCGGGCTCGTCTATTTGTCCCGTTTTACCGTTGAAAAACATGTGCCGATTCCGGGCAGAATCGGCGAGTTTCTTTCGGCCGTCTTTGAGTATTTCGAGGCGATTACGGAACGTCGAGGAAGAATTACGCGAGCGGTTCAAAAACGGCGATTCAGCCTTTCCGGGCTGGTATCCCGTTTGGATGATGTGATGATAGAGGTTTTCGAGTCCGCAGACGAAGAGCCGGGGACGCGAGTATCATCGCCGCCACGCGAACGGCCGGAGCCTCCGGACGGGCCGGAGCCGCAAGAATCGGAAGCTGTTTCGGAATCGGCCGCGAAGTTGCCCGGGCGACCGTTGCCGCGATCATCGATAAGATCGATTACAGGCTATGTGCTTTTCGTCGCGATCAACTGGGCCGCATTTGCTGCTGATGCGATGGGATTGGTGCCCGGATTCGGGCGGCTGGTTGGTATGTAGTACCGGCGGCGCAACGCGCCGACCGCAAAGCGGGACGCGTGCCCTGCGGTAGACGAAACAGACTCGGATTGTGAGCGCTATTCCGGATCGGGTCGATCCTCCCGCTTGTCGATTCCTATGAGAAACACTTCAAAGGAGTCTTTTCTGCTGGCTTTAGGCTTGAACTGCTTCGCCTCGCGGTATTCGACCCTCAATTGCTTCAGAAGCCGTTGATGATCGGAGCCTTGAAACACCTTGACCGCGAGGTTTCCTCCGGATCCGAGCATGTGTCGGGCGAGCTCGATAACCGCTTCGGCGATTCCCGCAGAGCGGGCGGTATCGACCGTCCGATTCCCGGTTGTCGAAGGTGCGGCGTCGCTTACGATACAATCGAACGGCGCATCATCGGAAATCAGCTCCGGTACGGATGCATCGGTTATATCGGCTTGGACGAAACGATATCGTGAATCCGAGATCTTCGGACCTGATTTCTTCATGTCAATCGCAACGAGCCTGCCTCGATCTCCGATTCGTTTGAGTATGAACATCGAAAAACTCCCCGGCGAAGCTCCGACATCCAGGATCCGCATCCCCGGGGAGAGAATACCGTATCGGTTCTGGATTTCTTCGAGCTTATAGACCGACCGTGCCGGATATCCTTCGCGTTGTGCACGTCGGGTGTAGTGATCGCTTTGATTGCGCATTGACCCCCTCCAAGTATCCCCGTATGTTATACCGGAATGAACAGATCGATCATTAAACGACCGTTGTCGTACTCGTTTTACAATGTAACGCTGATTCTCATAGCGATAAACGTGCTCGTCTTTTTTCTTACCTATGTTGCACAGAGGAGCGTGTACGTTTATCTCACGATGAATCCGATGCTCGTGGTGGATCGCGGGTATATCTGGCAATTCGTCACCTACATGTTCGTACACGGCGGCATTTCGCATATTTTGTTTAATATGCTCGGACTCTTCTTTTTCGGGTCCGTGCTCGAACGACGACTCGGGAGCAATGAGTTTCTCATGTTTTATCTGGTCTCCGGGGTGCTCGCCGGTGTCTTCTCCTTTTTCGTGTATTGGTTCAGTGGATCCGTGCGAGTATTTCTGCTCGGTGCATCGGGTGCGGTATATGCGGTACTTCTCGCGTATGCTACATATTTTCCGGATTCGCGGATCTATATCATGGGGATACTGCCGGTTCGTGCGCCGATTCTCGTACTCGGTTTTACCGCAATCGCCCTGTTCTCGCAGGTATTCAGCGTGAACGCCGGCGTTGCTCATCTAACCCATCTGGCCGGATTCGGCGTTGCGTTTATCTATCTTGTAGCGCGGTTGAGTATCAATCCTTTTCGAGTATTTTTCGGCCATGGCCGGTTCAGATAGTTCAGATAGAACAAATCATATACGGTTCGCGGCCGCTTTTTTTATTCTCGTATTTTTTGTTCCGTCGGTAGTTTCGGCGCAAGATCTGCCGATTCTCACCGCTGAGTTCTGGCTCGAGCTCGAACCGCATATACGCGTGCAAGGCGGAACGGCTGAAACAAACGATGAACGGATAGAAAGACTGTTGCGGGAAGCGCAATTCGTTTTTTCAGGGATGATCTACGGTTTTTCGTTTCGCTATGTTCCGCTCGATCGACGGAGAGGGGTAGAGGAGGAGCTCGAGGTCGATCCCGTAGCGACAATCAAATGGGGGGACCCTGCGCTGTCGGTCGTGGATGCTCGAATCGATTCGGGACGTCACCGTGCGTTGATCAGGTACAATGTCGGCGAGAAACAGCGTCACTGGATCGATCATTGGCAAAGTAACATTTTCGAGCGGTCGACCGGTTACGGTCGAGGAAATGTCTTCAAAGGCGAAGACCAAAAACGAAGGGCGGTCGAAAACGGTATCCGCGAGGCGATACGCAACTATCTCAGACCGCGTGAGTATAACAAACCTAAAGAAATTGCAGGATTTGCGGCGTTTTCCGAAGAGCCTTACATCATCATCGACGAAGGTTTTTACAAAGCGAAAGTTTTGGTTAAGCTCGATATTCGGAGCGTAGTTCCGTATAAGATGCATTAATTGAGGTGAGCCACGATGAGTATACACATTGGAGCAGCAAAGGACGAAATCGCCGAAACGATTCTGCTACCGGGAGACCCGTTACGCGCGAAATATGTCGCGGAAAACATGCTCGAGGATGCGAGCTGTTATAATCAGGTACGAGGTATGCTCGGATATACCGGCTCGTATCAGGGGAAAAAAGTATCGGTGCAGGGAACCGGGATGGGAATGGCTTCGCACGCGATTTATGTTCATGAGCTGATAAATGAATACGGAGTCAAGCACCTTATCAGAATCGGTAGTTGCGGCGGGATGCAGGAATTTATCAAGCTCAGAGACGTCCTTCTCGTTCAGACCGCATCAACCGATTCGAACATGAATCGCATTCGTTTTAACGGTATGGATTTTGCTCCGTGCGCGAGCTTCAGGCTTCTCAAAACAGCCTACGATATTGCCGAAAACGAGAACGTTCAGGTAAAAGTCGGCCCGATTCTCTCGACCGACATATTCTACGGAGAAGATCCGGATGAGTGGAAGCTGTGGGCGAAGTACGGAGTGCTTGCCGTCGAGATGGAAACCTCGGCCCTCTACACGCTCGCGTCGCGATTCGGCGTCGAGGCGCTGACGATCCTGACCGTGAGCGACGATCTGGTGACCGGCGAAGCTACCACGTCCGAGGATCGTGAAAAGACATTTACCGAAATGATGCGGGTGGCACTGGAAACCGCTGTCCGTCTGTAGTCGACGCCGGGAACGCACGGTCCAGCGCTTTTCCAGGTCTATCGCCGCCCACGCTGGGTGCAGTTTTGGCGTGAATCGGCTTAATCGTAGGGGTCCGATTCCTCCCTGACCTTGGCAAATCGTGGCTTCAGAACATCGTAGATGATCCGAAGTCTCTTGTCGTAGTGAGAAAACGCCGATTTCATTGCGTTTATCGTGAGTTTTTCGATATCCCGCAAGGTCAGATTGAAATGCTTGACCGCAAGCATCCACTCGGCTCCGAGCGTGGTATTGCTCATCAGCCTGTTGTCGGTGCAGATCGTCACCCGGAAATTGTTGCGATAGTAAACGTGGAACGGATGCTCATCCATCGAGCTCGCGGCTCCGGTTTGGATGTTTGAAGAGAGACACATTTCAAACGGTATTCGTTTGTCCCGCAGATAATGTGAGAGGCTTCCCATGCTTTCGATCCGCGTGCCGTAAACAACCATGTCTTCGATAAGTCGCGTTCCGTGGCCGATCCTCTGGGCACCGCATATCTGTATCGCCTGCCAGATCGATTCGGGGCCGAAAGCTTCTCCCGCGTGGATCGTGATATTGAAGTTTCGGTTTCTGATGTATTGAAACGCTTCGAGATGCCGTTTCGGTGGATGCCCGAACTCGTCTCCGGCGATGTCGAAACCGACAACAGCGCGTGTTCTGAACGCAACTGCGAGCTCGGCGATTTCGAGAGAAACCTCGGCATTCTGATGCCGCATTGCGCAGAGAATTACCCCGTACTCCACACCCGTCGCCTGTTTTCCCGCTTCGAGCCCTGTCAACACCGCTTCTACGACCGCTTCGAGATTGAGACCTTTTGCAAGATGCTGTATCGGTGCGAAACGAATTTCAACGTAAACGACATTGTCTTGAGCGAGATCCTCAATCGCCTCACGGGCAATCCGTTCGAGCGCTTCGCGTGTTTGCATCACTTCGAGTACGAGTCCGAATCCCTCGAGGTAGAGCGAAAGCTCCTTTCGATTTGCCCCGCGATGAAACCATTCGGCAAGCTCGTCGGGAGTGTCGGCGGGCAATTCGACGCCATACTCCGTTGCAAGCTCTATGATCGTCGACGGCCGCACCCCTCCGTCGAGGTGATCGTGCAACTCGACCTTTGGGATTTTCCGTATCATTCCATTCGTTACCATAGAGCTACACTACCGCTCTCGGGGATTCGTGCATAGCCATCGATTCTTTGGATCGATTCAGATATGAAACCGCCGGTACGACTATCAAGCATACATTCTCTCCGGTGAAGCGAATGTGTATATTTGCTGAATCAAGTAACGGCGACGGAGTTGGAGAATCTATGAGCAGTGAACGTACCGGGTTTTTAACCGGTTGGGCCGACAACGAGCTGTACTATCGATACCGATCGGCGGGAGGCGGCGCCGCGGGCGATCAGGTAAAAGGAGTGGTCCTCATCGTACACGGATACGCCGAGCATGGAGGCAGGTATGAGCACTTCACGAAGGCGCTTTCCGACGATGGCTGGTGCAGCTATGCTTTTGATTGGCGCGGACACGGAAACTCCGAGGGATTTCGCGCATTCGTTCTTCGGTTCGATCATCTGGTCAGAGATCTGCGGGTGATAGTCGATTTTGTTCACAGCCGTGAAAAGGATCTTCCGGTTTTTCTATTCGGACATTCCGCGGGTGCGGCGGTATGCCTGCGTTTTGCTGAACGATCGAACGAACGGGTCGCAGGAGTTATCACTTCGTCGGCGTATCTGCGAAGCAGAAATCCGGAAAACCCCTGGCTGAAAGCGGCTGCCCGGGTAATCGATTTCCTTGTACCAATGCTTGCCGTCGTACCTTTCGACACGACCGGGCTTTCGAGAGACCGTGAGGTTATAGCCGAATATCGTTCCGATTCTCTCGTGTACAACGGAAAGATCCGGGTTCGGACGGGTCTCGAGCTTGTTTCAGCGGGAAAACGGGTTTTGCGCGATGCCGGAAAGATCACCCTTTCCGTCTATATTCTTCATGGCGGTGCCGATCCGATAGCGGATCCGAAAGCGAGCAGGGAGATTTTTGAAATGATATCCTCGGAGGATAAGCAACACCGTGAATATGAGGGGCACTATCACGAACTACTCAACGAACCCGAAGCGGACGTAGTAATCAGCGATATCCTATCATGGCTTGATCAACATAGCGCGCCACGCGGCAGTCGGTAATTTAGAACGACGCCGGCTCGATGCGTTTGCTTTTCATCCTGTCGCCGTCGAATATGAAGCGTGCTCTTATCTGTTCGCCCGCGAGCATTCGCGGTAGCCACTCCCCGTCGTCCTCCCACATCCGTTCATACGGAATATCTTCGAGTTTGCACCAGAACGGTGTGGCCTCGTCGGTTTCTTCCGGCTCGCCGCTGAACGTATCCGCCGAAAACACCGAACCGTGAAGCGAGTACCCGTTAGTAAAAACGAAAAAGAGCTCCGCCTGTTTTCGAGGCCCGACGGGTGTAACTCCGACTTCTTCCTGGGTTTCACGTACGGCGGCCTCGACGGCACTTTCCCCGTTTTCGATTCTGCCGCCCGGCGCGTTTATCTTCCCGGCGCCGAGACCGCGTTTCTTCTTGATCAACAGAATCTTACCGTTGCTGCGAACAAAACAGAGCACCGCTTCCTCGTCCGGACGCCATGAGCCCCAGTCGATCTTATCCACATCGTCCGGGACTCCGTCGGGAAACTGAGTTGAACGTGACCCGGCGTCATGCAGAACGGCCGCGCTTTCCTCACATGGCGAGCAGAGATTGTTGTCGTAATACATGATCCGGCTCAACGGCAAAGATCGTCCACACGTCGAACATTTTGTTTTGAAGACAAACAATTTGTCGCGAAACAGATATGCGGCGACGGCGACCGGAAGAGGGGTTAATGCATACAGTATCTCCGGTAATCCGAGTCGATTGATGATCGTCATTTCAACCAGCACCGCGAGAACAAGGATGGCCGCCCCAAGCGAGGCGAATCGCTTTTGCTCCCCGTGATCGAGATGGTTTCTCTGTGTAAGATTGAAACCGAGAACCAATATAAGGAGTCCCAGAACGGGATATCGTAGAATTTCGTACACCACCGGAACGATACCAAGCGGGATTGCCTACCGTCAACTAAAACGATAGGTTTTCGATTGGTTAATCACATCATGTCCGATCGATTTCACGATGAAGATACATCCCGTTTTCTGAAAAGCCTCGGATTCCCCGCAATTACAGTGCATCATGCGGTCAATCATTTCGATTTTCGCAGGGAAGCGCGCCGCATTCTGGTTATCGGTCCGATGGGTTCCGGGAAGACCGAGTATTCTTCACGAGTGTGGCGCGACGCGCAGGTCACGCTCAAGAAATCGGATCGAATTACGCCCGAGACATCCCGGGAAGGGGCCGACAGGAGAAACGTTTTCTTCATTCGGTCGCAACTCGACGGCAACCGTTTTCGGGAGTATCCGAAGGATGCGCTTGCATATCGCGGCGGATATATACGATGCGGGGAGAACATAGCTAAAATACGTAATTCGTTTGAGCTCGAATCTGTGATAGCCGACCATCCCGAGGTCGGGACCTGGATTATCGACGAAGCGTCTTTCTATGATGAACGCCTGGTATATGTGGTCAGACATGAGTCGATATCCCGCGGATTGATTTTTATATTTCCGACGCTTGTACTCAATTTCCGAAAAGAAATTTTCAATTCGACGGCACGGTTGCTTCTCGAGGCGTCTACCGACGTTTTCCCGCTTACCGCGTATTGCGAGCACGATGAATGTATAGAGGACTCCTTTTACACATATCGATACTATCTCGTAGACCGGAAAGAATGCCCGGCGCTCTACTTTGATCCATTGATCGTAATCGGCGGGGACACGGAGCAGCACGACCCGGGCAGACCGAACTACTGCACCCGGTGCGACGACCATCACTTTCTTCCGGGAAAGGAGTACACATTTTTCCATCTCAAACCGCTCGGGGAGATAGCATCTCGAGGTGAGATCGATCCGCTGCGGAGCGAGCTTGCGGGCATCGTCGAAAAGAGCGACAAAACCGCTTTGTATCGCGCATTTAAACAGAGGTTCGTCGAGGAGACAGACGATCCGGTGAGCTTCAACGCTCTTCGGGTGCCGTATATCGCCGAGAAAGCTTTGGTATATCTGTATACCGAGGCCAATCTCCTGACCGTCGAGCAGTTGCGACTATTAACAGAAGACCTCCACCTCGACCGGGAGTATCTGGTAAAGACGCTCGCCGATAATCACCGTCCGGTCGCTCTCGACTGATCGAGTAGTAACGGGTCACGAGCCCCCGGTCCATCGTTAAAATAACTCCATAATAAACATAAGACCAAGAAAATATGTTGACGTCGGTATATAAGTGTTCTATGATGATATAGAAAGCATGCAAAGATGAATTTAGTAAAAGCGAACTCCCGACGTCATTGGTCGTATTTTCTGAGTTGCCTCCTGTGTGCTTCGGTTTTGCTGACCGGATGTCCGATAATCGATCCTGATATTCCCGATGAGACCGAGCCACGAGTCGTTCGGATAGAGATTACGGCTTCACAGAACATCGCCGACGAACACTTGGACGTATCGGTTATGAAAGACGGTAAAGAACTGGATGCGGACGAAGCACAGGTAATCTCCGAGCAATCGAACGGCGTTACTCGCGAAATCGAATTCGAGGTCGCTGATTGCGGATGTTTCGTCTCGGTACAGGCGCGAGCGCCTGCCTACGACAACGGAACCGATCTTCGCGATATACTGATGCGCGACGAGACCGGAACGTTTCATAAAAACCGGCTCGTCGACGATACTATCGATTCCACCGATGACAACGGGGAGGTCGACTTTTCCGGGATTGTTCGCGATGCCATAGAAGGTGATGAGGCTCCGTCGGCCCTGCGGCTGCATGCATATAACATCAACGACGGTATTTCACGCAAAATCGACGGTTATGTTTCATCGAGCGAGCTCAAGCTCGAAGATGATCTTTTTCCCTCGAATCTCCGAACGTATACGGTCGTGGACTGGAAAAGATTCAAGCATGCGGGAACGACGACGGGGTATAAACCGTTTAAGCTCATCGATGAAAACATCGTAAAAGAACTCCGCGGTGTTTCGGCGGGAGATATCGTGTACAAGGCCGACGGATCAGCGTTCACATTAATCACCGGTTACGACGCGGAATCGAATCCCGACGAAGTCGATCTCGATGACGATATATTCGACTCGGGTGATGACTACATCGTGTATCTCGACAAGGCCAAGCAGTGGCCGGACCTAACCACGGCAGCCGAATCCTACCGGTTGGTTGCCGCTGGAGCGGACTTCAGCTCGGAGTCGATATGGGAAGGAGATGCGCTCGTTGAAAACCTCGACACTTCGGAGGTCGCGCGTATCCTGAGTGTGGTCGATACGGATCGACTCGAGCTCGATCGGGATATTTTCACTTCCGTAAACGAGAGTTTTCGCATTAATAATGAGCTTCTTATTCCGGCGCGGGAGGCGTATGCGACGCACTACTCGGCGGGGCACATCCACGACAGCAATGCGAGCTTCGGCGTCGACGGGGACGGTGAGCTAAACCATGACTGTTTTGTCGTGAACCTCGGGTCGGGAGCAAGTGCCGGCACTATCGGGCGGGTTACGTCGGTCGTCTCAGCAACGAAAATATCGGTAGATCCCGTGGAGTCGGAAACCGAAGTCATGCCTGAACAACCGGTCGATTATATAATCTGCCGGGAACGACGGATTACGTGCAAAGCATATGTCGATGATGAGCCGGTTAAGGAGAGCACCGTCAGCTATTGGAGCGTTATCGATATGACGTTGACGTTTCAGGTGGAGGATCTTACTCGGTAACCTTCCAGAAGTAGAACTCACGGTTGTTGTACACACGTTTTTCGCGGTCCTCGAACTGCATCCCTGATTCCGTTACTCCGAGATAACGGACATTGACCATGCGGTTTGTCGGTACATGATACGCCCGGTACCATGTATTTTCGTGTACTTCCTGCCTGGTTTGTTGCATCGATCAAGCTCCTCTTTTCTATTATCGAACTGATGCGCGTGGAATTAACCGGACAAAAAAAAAGATTCATATGTTCTTCGCCGGGCGCGCACACTACGGGGCGGTTACGGAGGAAATTCCCGAACCGGGAATCTCCAGGGGATCTCAGCAGTTCTCATTTTGCACCCTCGCCACGGTTTTGATCTGCATTGCATGAGACCAAAATGCTCCATATCGGCAAAATGAGAACTGCCAACGCCGGATTTCGCCGACGGCGCAAGGAATTCGCATTATGACCGATGAGAAAAGGCACCAAAAACAGGGGTATGGTAGTGGGAAACCATGCCAACGGTTCATAATGCGAATTCCTG
>CAYLZA010000018.1:0-12028 GCA_964387575.1 uncultured Spirochaetales bacterium
AATGCGGGAACGGAAAATGATTGTAAACACAATTACCGAAGCAAAAGCCAATTTATCGAAGCTCATCGAGCTCGTTCAACAAGGTGACGAGGTAATTATCAGCAAGTCTGGAAAGCCGGTCGCCGTAATGAAGGCATACGATCGTTTCCGAAGGCAGCGATCGCCCGGCGCATTAAAGGGGGAAATTACCATCAGGGATGATTTTGATGAGCTGCCGTCTGAGATCGCGGAAGCTTTCGGCGCAGACGATACTAAGAAGTAGCAAAGGAAAGCAACATGATGTATCTGACGGACACACACGTATTGCTGTGGTGGCTCATGGATGATCCGTCGCTCAGCGACTATCAAAGAGAAGCGATCAAGAACCCGGACAACGAAATTTACTACAGTGCGGTTAGTATTTGGGAAATCGCGATCAAATATAAACTCAACAAAATCGATTTGCCGAAAGGCTTTTTTGATACTGTCCGCAATCAGGCGCTGATGGAGCTACCGATTAGTTCCATTCACGCAGAAGAAACAATACGGCTTCCGGAGATTCATAAGGACCCGTTCGATCGATTGCTGATTGCACAGGCACGACTGGAGAAAATGACGTTGATCACTCTTGACCGGCAGATTCGTCAATATCGGGTGGAGGTTTTGTAAGAGTCGGTTATGTTCTCGAGAAGCCACTCGCACGCCTCCACCGTCGTGGCAAAAACTTTGTCGGCCCGGGCGAATGCGTCGGCGCCGAATGTGGAGGAGACCGCTGCTACCGTCAAACCGGCGCGTGCTGCGGCCTCGACACCGGTCGGGGAATCCTCGATCGCGGCGCAGCATCCGGGGACGACACCCAACCGTGAAGCGACCGAGAGATACGGTTCGGGGTCGGGTTTATGACGGCTGCAATCGTCGTAGGCGACACCCGCACTGAATCGATCGGCGAGACCGGTTACTTCGAGCATCAGCTCCGCATCGTCTCTCATGTTCGAGGTGGCGAAACCGATCGGTATTCGACCACCGATCTCCGCGATCATTTTCTCGAGCCCCACGAACGGTACGAGCTCACGTCTGACGATATCCCTGAACGCCTCGCCTTTCCGGTCATGATAGAGCTCCCAGTGGTTGCGGGGCTCGAGCGTTTCCTGATAGTGAACCGCAAGGTCGGGGCACGGTACGCCGGTCCATTTCATCAAAGACTCTTCCGGAATATCGTGTCCGAAGCCCCGCATTGTTTCCATCCACGCTTTCCGATGGAGCGGCTCGGTATCGAAAAGCACCCCGTCTATATCAAAAATTACCGCGCAGATCACTGAGCATCTCCGTATATATGACGATCAAAAGCGATGTCGAACGTTTTGGGCACCATGATTTCCTGCACCGAATCGATGGCATAATCGTCGGTCATCCCCGCGATATAGTCGGCGACGATCAGCTCGGAAGCGCGCTCGCTCTCACGGTAGAAATCTTCCATTTTGTGCAGATAATCCCCGAATCGTGCGGCAAGCGAGTTCCCTTCGCTCGTGTATGCGGAAAAATCCGCGGCGTAACGCTCGTAGAGCGAATACAGATAGTCATAGAGCGTATCGAGGATCCGCTGGAAATGATCGTGATACACGGCAAGACGCGGATGCTCGTAGATATGGGAGTAATTGAACTCTTTCAGCGTTATCGTCGCCTCGTAGACCTCGTCGGAAAACCCGATTCCTTTTTCAGGGGTCGATACCGATATGATATCGTTTACGAGTGTGTCGATTATTTCGCTGTTGGTTTCTCCGAGCACCGTTCGCACGACCGCCGGCACCGAAGCCTTTTCAACGAGACCGAGACTCTCACCATCTTCGAGATCGCGTCCGAGATACGCTACTTTGTCCGACATCCGCATAACGACGCCTTCCCAGGTACACGGATCGAACCCCATCGTTTTCACCTGATTCAGATCGCGAATCGTCGGATCCGGGCGGATGAATTGCTCGAACTCCTCCCCGCAATGATTGATAATGCCGTCTCTAACCGCATACGTGAGATTCAGGCCCTTTCCATAATTGATCAGATAATCGACGACATACAGGCTGTAGAGCTCGTGATTGAATCCCCCCGAGTCGCGAAGGATATTCGACAGAATATGCTCGCCCACATGCCCGAAGGGAGTGTGACCAAAATCGTGACCGAGACTGATCGCCCAAGTGAGATCGACATCGAGATCAAACGCCTTGCAAATCGTAGCCGAAATCGTGGCGACGTGCATTACATGTTCGATTCGTGTACAGATATGATCGTTTTTCGGAGCAAAGAAGACCTGTGTTTTGTGCTTGAGTCTCCGGAACGGGTAGGAGTGGATGAGTGCGGTGATATCGCGAAAATAGTACCCGCGATGGTCTTCCTTTCTCGGTCTCTTGCGGTTTGCGAGCTCACGCTGATCGAGCTCGTTTGTAAATTTCACTTCCATGCTCATATGATGGCCAAAATATCGGGAGAATTCAAAAACCGTTCAACTACGTGCTCCACTTCTACACCGTCGACCGCATCGCGCTTTTCCTCGGCGGCCATTGTTATCGCTTCCCGATCGAACCTGCACCCTTCGAGGATGCCATGAAGGCGCTCGAGCACAGGATATCGTGTCTCAATGCCGGTGATAATACCCCTCTCTACGTTCACCCGCGTTTCGAGCTTCCCGTGCCGCACGGTTACCGAGAATCGAGGAGTTTTACCGAATATCCACTCCCAACTCGAGTTTTTTTGCTCGATCTCCTCGACTCGCTCCGCTTCGAACCAGGAGGCATCAAGTCGATTCGGGGTGGAAAGACGATACGATCGCCGCACTTCCTCCACGATTCGTTGTTTAATCGCATCGCCGTCGACTTCGAGACTCACATCCGAAAGATTCACGGTGTGCGCCGGTCGCGAAGGGATGGCCCTGGTCTCGATCAAATCGTCACGTCCGTAGAGCATCGATTTCATCGCATCCAGATCGGCATCGAGGAGTATCGTCCCGTGATGAAGCACCCGGTTTCGTCTGAAACAATAGGAGCTCCCGGAAAACTTCCGCCCGTCTACCACGAGATCATATCCTTCGGTCATCTCCGCGTGGATCCCGAGCGAACGGACCGCCGAAAGCACCATACCGAGGCTTTCGCCCCGCTCGAATCGATCCCGACGCGTCATCAGTGAGAAATTCAGATTCCCCGAATCATGAAAAACGGTACCGCCTCCCGAAATTCGTCGTGCAGGCAACACACCGGCCCGGAGGATGCGGGGAACCTTGAGCTCCCGCCAGGGATTCTGGTGTTTTCCGAAAACGATGCACGAGGTGTTGGTATAAAACGCAACTACCACCGAATCCTCGGCGAGATCCTCGAAAAGGATCTCCTCGAAAGCCAGATTGCGGTAGGGATTGCGTTCTTCGGAATCAAAAAAGTACATCTGCATAGGCGTCGATGGGAGCTGTATCGCGGATTGTATCCGGTGAAGACACTATATTCAGGGCTGCGCCAAAAGGAGGTCGATCATCCGATTCAGATACCGAAGAAGGAGCTCCCGTTGTTTCTCATCGGTGAGCTGTATTTGCGTTTCCGTTTCTTCCGCGGCGGACTGCACCGCTTCGACCGGTATTACCGATGCGGAACCGCCGATTCCGGCCGCCGGGACCTGCCCCGATGCATTCTGAGTCTGCGCCGGCGGTACCTCGACCTCTTCGATATCGTCGACACTGATGATACCACCGGTTGGATCCAACGTAGTCGTATAGGTGAGTGAAGCATCGGCGATCGATCCGAGCGAAATACGTCTGCCGTCGCCGATGAGCTCCGGGTCTACAACACCCGATATCGATACGGTCTCGGTTTTGCCGAATACCGAGAGCGATCTCGTCCCTTCAACTGAAAGAAACCCGCCCGAATCCACTTCGACGACGCGGACCGGTAGCGTAGTCCGGATCTCGATTTCCTGTGAACCATCGAGCGATTCGCTACCGGAGCTCGATCCGCCCGGCAGAAAGCTGAATAATCGTTCCCCTTCTCCACCGGTAAGCTCGATATCAAGGCGTTTCGAGCTGGTAAGTGTTGCATCGACCGACAATGAACCCGAGCTGTCTACAATGACGATAAGCGAGTCACCGATAGTATACGAAGATGAACCCGTAATATATCCGGAAAACGCCGGTTCCCACAAACTCTCGCCCTGCAGAATAATCGGGACGAGAAGGAACCATGCCGCAATATATACGATTCGCTTCATCCGACTCATCGTCCTTATACTAACATTATCGTTTCTTGTGTCTGTTTTTCCGCAGCTTTTTTTTGCGTTTGTGCGTCGCTATCTTATGCCTTTTTTTCTTTTTACCGCACGGCACGATTCGCTCCTTGATACGAATTGATTATAACACGAACGACGTCGTTATACGTTCGCTTTTTTGGACATGGCGTAGATTATGTCCGGTATTTATGCGTCCCCAACCAGACGGCCTGACGATATTATGCCCGTTCGGGCACTGCTAATATATAATACGCAATCTGAATTTCGGCAAGTGCCGGAGAAAATCTTTATCGACAAACGATTTTCAAACATGCCGAAATTTGAGTATCATTAGATGAATGGAGAAGGTTCAAAACCAAATACGACTGAATTACACAGATAAAGAGATCAACCAGCTTCTTCGTGATCAGCGCAACGGTGAAACCGAATATACCAGACACTACAGTCAGAACGAGGAGTTTTTTCTCAGATTATCGACGGATTTTACCGTTCCTTCCTTCCCGATCCATCATGACGTACGAACACAGGAACCCTCAAAACGATATCTGGCGTCGATAAAGAAGCTGTTCAACTCGGTCGTCCCGCTCGTTCCGAAGGTATTTAACGGTTTGACCTACTACTTTGATCCTTCGGATATTCTCCGTCCCGCTTTTTTTCAGCTCTACCGGATCGGCGAGAATCACTACATGTATATGTTGAAAGTGGATCTCACCTTCAAGCCGAATGAGCATACGGTGCTACAGTCGGGAACCAACGATTCAACTCCCGAGTATAGCACCGACAAACTCTTTCTCGACGCGATTATCATTCCGCTCGATTCGGTCGAGGTGGTGCAGAAGCGGATTTCGAGCTTCAGAATACGTCAAACCATCAGTCAGACGTGGATCGGAGAGACCGGACGAGGATATTTTGTGCAAGGTATCTGGATGGATCATGATCTTACGAAATTCTTCTCCAAGCTCTTTCTTCCCTCGGGTATGAGAACATATCCGTATTATCCGTTTCTCTGTCGATACAGGACGATCTGCTCTACCGTAATCAATACCGCCAACGATGAGCGCAAAAAAACTCCACCCCTCCTTCATCGAGCGATAGACTTTGCCATTCCCGAGATACAGACGATCCAGGAGTGTCTTCGTGAAAGGGAATTCTCCGAGGAGCTCCCGGAATTCAAGAAACTCAGGCAGAAGGTACCCGAGTTCTGGTCCAAAGTGTGGGGAGATTTGTCCGTTAAGGCGTATCTCAACGAAAAGGACATGAAGGAATTCATCATCGAAGGATGAGCGATCACTCCAACGATATCGGTTCGTACCGCGGAATGAAGGTGACGATTATGGGGCTCGGGCTCCACGGTGGCGGCGTTGCCGCGGCACGTTTTTTCTCCGACCGGGGGGCAACGGTGACCGTTACGGATCTCCGCGATGAGCATACGTTGAAACCTTCGATAAATGCTCTTACCGGTCGCCGGATACGCTTCGTTCTCGGAAATCACGATCGGATCGACTTCGAAAACGCCGATCTGGTCATAAAAAATCCCGCCGTCCCCCGAGATTCGGAGTTTCTCGAGTACGCAGAACAGATCGAAACCGATATAACCATCTTTCTACGCTCATGTCCCTCACCGATAATTGCCGTCACCGGTTCGAAAGGAAAGTCGACCTGCGCGGCGGCCATCGCACATGTGTTGAAAGCACACACCCGTGGTGCATATCTCGGAGGGAATATCACGACCAGCCCGCTCGAGTTTCTCGAGGAATTGCAGAATTCCGCACAGCCACTTCCGGTGGTGCTCGAGCTCTCCTCGTGGCAGCTCGCCGATGCAGCCGGAAAGGAGCTGCTTCATCCTCTTATCTCGGTGGTTACCAACATCCTCACGGATCACCAGAACAGATACACCTCGATGGAAGAGTACATAGCCGATAAACGGGCGATCTGCGAAGAACAGCGGGAGTCGGATTTTACCATCCTCAACTACGACGATCCCATTGTCCGCAACTTCGAGAACGCAACCCCCGCTCATCCACTCTTTTTCGCAGGAACAAAACCGCAAACCGATTTTACCGGTGCCTGGCTCGACGGAGACCGGGGGATCGCGGATATCTCGGGTTGGGAGGAGCGGATTCTCGATTCCACCCTCTCGATTCCGGGCAGGCACAATCGAATCAACATGCTTGCCGCCGGTCTTGCACTGCGGGCTTTTGGTATCGGGGTCGAAGAGATCAGAAACGGTCTCAGCTCCTTTTCCGGACTTCCTCACCGGCTCGAGCTCGTGGGAGATATTTTCGGTATTCGCTATGTAAATGATTCGGCCGCCACCATACCCGACGCGACGCTGCGTGCGGTCGAAAGCTTCGACGATCCAATTCATTTGATTGTCGGGGGAACCGACAAGAAGCTCGATTTTTCGGTTCTCCCCACTCTGAAGGGACGTGTTGCGTCGATCCATCTACTCGAGGGAAACGCGGCCGGTTCGATACAATCGGTTTTCCGCGATGCAGGTATCACGTGGGACGGTCCGTATGAAGACCTGGAATCGGCGGTTGCGGGAGCCACGGAAAAAGCGGTTTCCGGAGATGTCGTGTTGCTTTCACCGGGATGTACATCGTTCGAGATGTTTCTGAACGAATTCGATCGCGGCGATCGATTTCGTGGTATCGTCAAAAAACTTCGCGACGAACCGACGTAAACCACGTATACTCGAAAGAAGGAGGCTCGGTTTATGCCAAAACGAAGATTCCTCGCGATAACGCTCTTCGTCATGATTATCCCCGTTGTGACGGGGCAGGATCTTCCGAGCGTCGATCCGGATACTGCACGGCTGCAGATCGAACAATTCGAAAATGAAAACCGGGAGCTCCGGTCACGGATACAAAATCTTTCCGATCAGAACGAGACTATTTCATCGAACGTGGAAACATGGACGTCGTGGATCAACGGAATAGAGACTGTCGAGGAACGTCTCGATGAGCAGGTAGCCGAGCTTCGTAACTCACTGCAAAATGTAGGAAGCAAATCGGTCGTCGAACGAGCACAGACTGCTTTGGAGCGTTACGCCACGCTTGCTTCGCTTCTCGAATCGAAACGAGAGGAGCTTGCCAATCGAATTACCGAAGCTCAGAATACACTTGTAACAAACAAGGAAACGATATCGCTCTATCAGACGCGTATCGAACAGAACCAGGAGAATATAGAGCTACTCAACGCGGCTATTGCTCAATCAAAGGATAGTGAGCAGCTGATCAACTCACAGCTCGACGCCCTCGATGCTCTCATGCAGAATGCCCGAAACCTCCTCCAATTACCCGATTCCGAGTAAACACCCGACCTGACCACTGTATCTCGGTCGGGATGGAGTGGTCAGACGAAACGTCGAACCTTTTTGTAGTAGAATCGCCGTGCCGATTCCGCTCCCCGGTAAAGTGCGTAGCCAAAACCGGAGAGCGGGAAATCCCAGCTACCATACCGATGGACGATCCTCCCGCCGAATCCGGTTTTCATTCGATACAAGCCGTGCATCGGATGATCGCGGTCGGCGTCGGGAGGAATCCCTCCCAGGTCGTACCGATTGCATCCGTTTTCCTTACAGAGCTTTATCGCATCCCATTGGAGCGCGTACGTCGGCATCAGGTTGCGATGTTTGTTCGTCGACGCACCGAAGTGGTAAAGCCCGGTTGTGCCGAACAATGTTACGATATTCGCCGCCACCGGCTCCTCCTCCACTTCCGCCACGAGAAGAGCAACCGAAACGCCCGGCTCGTGCTCGGCGGTATCGAAAAGCGAGCGGTAGTAATCACGGGAGTGGATCGCAATCCGATCACGTTCCGCGGTTTCCTGATACATCCGATAGAAAAGATCGATCTTCTCCACGCCGCATCGCCGCACGATAACTCCTTTTCGACCGGAGAGTCTGATATTGTATCGGGTTTTTGATTTCATCGCCGAGAGGATCTGCTGTTCATCCTCGTCCAGATCGATAATCACCGTATCCGGGGGCTGGATCTGCATCGGCGCCCGTTTGAGCGCCGGTATCGACGCTTCGCTTCGAAGCCCGGCTTCGGCGATCTCCTGAACCAGATCGTAGCGGAGAAACACGGATCCACCCGGGAGAAACGGTCGGAGTTTTTCGGTAAGAGCCAAGAGGACCGCCGAAACCGCATCGGAAGTGTATGCCTGCTGATCGCCGCCGGCGCTCGCATACTCTCCGCCGGTATCCATCGCCCGGAGGATCAATTCGACGAGGCGATTTGAAGGTCCGTGCGGAACATATGCTATCCACGTATGCGCGGGCAGCTTCCTGCAGAGCACGAGAAGGGGTATCGATTGATCGTCGTTGTTTCGAATAACGAACGGCAACGGTCGCCAACCGAAGCGCTCCTTGAACCGCGCCCAGAACCGGCTTTGAAGCAGCAATTCCGGCTCATCGAGCTCGGCAAGCGGTATCTGTTCGATCCGCACGACTATCCGATTTTGCCGCTTTCGATCGTGGTCGTACGGATCGGCGTATCGCCTGCTATCAACTGCGTGTTCCCGACATACACGGAGTTATCCCGCACGGTAATCGGAATCTCGAAAAACTCATCGATCGAGATTTGCCCGGCTTCCGCTTCGCCTTCGTCCCCATCGCCTTCGAGCCGCACCCGTGAACCCGGCTCGGCATCATCGGCAAAGAGCACTTCGATGTCATCGCCGCTTTCCGCGGCCAGCAACATCCCCCGGCTTTCGACCCCGCGAAGCTTTGCGGACTTGAGGTTTTTGACGATAATGACGTTTCTCCCCCGAAGCTGATCCTCGGAATAGTATGGGACGAGCCCCGAAACAATCGTTCGCTCCTCATCGCCGAGACTGATCCGCTCGATATAGAGCTTGTCCGCCTTGGGATGGCGTTCGATGTCGATAATTTGCGCAACCCGGAGATCGATTTTTTGTTTGAAGCTCATTTCGGTCTTCTCTTCTTCCCGTTCTTTTTGCGTGCCGGAAAACCGTTCTCTCAGGTTTTCGATCTGATCATCCTCGAGCCGTTTAAAGAGAATCTCCGGTTTCTCGATGCGGAACGTGCCGTCGGTATTACCGAGATCGTTCCAGCTCCTTTCCTCGATGCCGAGAAAACCGGTTATGCGCGACGCCGTTCGTGGAAGAAACGGTTTGATGAGAATGGAAAGATCCTTTATCAAAAATGTGAGATTCCGGATCAACGCCGCCGCGCTTTCGGGAGCTTCGGTACGCGTTCGCCACGGCTCTCCGTCCTGAAAATACTTGTTTCCGATCGAAGAGAGCGCAAACGTTTGACGGAAGGCCTCCTTGATCTCCGCCCGTTCGAACCGTTTGGTAATTGCCTCTTCACGCTCGGCAATCGTTTTCCACAACTCTTCGTCCATCTCACCTTCGGGAAGCTCGCCGTCGTAGTATCTCGCGACGAATGTGAATGTCCGGTTGACCAGATTGGCCAGGTTACCGATCAACTCGCCGTTTACCTTCTCCTGAAAATCATTCCAGGTAAAAAGCGCATCCGCCGATTCCGGCCGGTTATAGAATATGTGAAAACGCCACACATCGGCGGGTATGCCGGTATCACGAGCATCGTTACCGAAGACCCCGACTCCCTTCGATTTGGAAAACTTGCCGCTCTCGTAGTTCAGATATTCGGTCGACGACATGTGATGGAGCATCGTCCAGGTTTCTCCCGTTCCGAGTTGTGACGACGGAAACACGACGGTATGAAACGGTATGTTGTCTTTTCCGATGAATTGAAACAACTCCACGTTGTCCGGGTTTCGCCACCACGATTCCCACTCATCGGTGTGCGTTGCGGTTATCGAAATATACCCGATCGGCGCGTCGAACCACACGTAAAACACCTTTTCCCGGAATCCGTCCTTGGGGACTGAAACACCCCATTTTAGATCGCGGGTAATCGCCCGTTCGCGCAATCCGTCGCGGATCCACGCCTGCGTCATCTGCACGGCGTTTCTCGCCCAGAATCCCTTTTTCGAAGCCTCATCGAGCCACGCCTCGAGCTTGGGGCGAATCGCAGGAAGATCGATGTAGAGATGGGTCGTTCGTCTCATCACCGGGGCCTTTCCGCACGTTCCGCACCTCGGTTCTATGAGATCGGTCGGATCGAGCAGCTTTCCGCAGTTTTCGCACTGATCGCCACGCGCTTCCGGATATTCGCAATGAGGACAGGTGCCACGCACATACCGATCGGCGAGAAAGCGGCCGCAGCTGTCACAGTAGAGTTGCTCGATTTCATGCTCGTTGATATATCCCGCCTCATCGAGCTTCAGGAAAATATGCTGCGTGATCTCCTCGTGCTCGGGGGTGGATGTTCTTCCCCATTTGTCGAAGGCGATTTCGAACCATTCGTATATATCCGAATGAATTTTGAAATAACGATCACACAGCTCCTTCGGGGTTATCCCCTCTTCGAGCGCTTTGGTTTCGGTAGCGGTTCCGTATTCATCCGTGCCGCATATATAGAGGGTATCGTATCCGGCGGAACGACAATACCGGGCAAATACGTCCGCCGAAAGCACCTGGATGAGATTTCCCAGGTGCGGAATGTTGTTTACATACGGCAACGCCGAGGTAATGAGCCGCTTCTTTTCCATAGAGTAATCACTATATGGACGCCCCCAACCGCTGTCAACAGCGCTTGACTGATGGTCACACACTGCATTACTCTGTAGAGACACCTCGACAAGGAGGAAATATGTCGGAACGAGACGTTACACCGTCAGGTGGCGGTTCGTCGTTTACTATAAAGCCGCGGCTCGTGGTCATCGCGATAATCGTAATTGCGCTTATCGTTTTGATTACGTCAAGCTTCTTTGTGGTAGATCAGACGGAACAGGGCGTTGTGCTGCGGTTCGGTCGCTATGCGAGAACCACAGGTGCGGGGCTTCATTTCAAATTACCGTTCGGTATAGAGAACAACTACAATGTGCCGATCAATGTCGTACAACACCAGCAATTCGGGTTCAGGACCGAAAGGCCGGGTATGACCACGGTCTATTCACGTAGCGACTATCCCGAGGAATCGATCATGTTGAGTGGTGACTTGAATATTATTGATGTGGAATGGACGGTACAGTATCTGATCGTGCAGCCGCGCAAGTGGCTGTTCAATGTAGAGAATCAGGAGAAGACCATCCGAGACATCTCGCAATCGGTCATCAACCTGCTCGTCGGAGACCGGGCGATACTCAATGTCATCGGTCCCGAGCGGTCGACGATCGAAACAAGCGCGCTCCGGATGATGAACGAGAAATACAATCAGTACGATCTCGGCGTCAACGTAACCACTGTAAGGCTCAGGAACATCCTGCCTCCCGCCGGAGAGGTACAGGACGCCTTTGAGGACGTGAACAAGGCCATTCAGGATATGAACAGGCTGATCAACGAAGGAAAACAGGCGTACAACGAGCAGATTCCGAAGGCTCGTGGCCAGGCCGATCAGATGGTTCAGGAAGCGGAAGGATACGCGGCCGAACGCGTTAACGAGGCCGAAGGTAATGTGGCACGGTTCAACTCGGTGCTTTCGGAGTACACGCTTTCACCGGAGGTCACACGAACGCGGCTCTACCTCGAAATGGTCGAGGATATATTCTCCGGAGAAGAGGCGGCCCCGGCCACCGATCTGATAGACCGGAACCTCGAAAACTTCATTCCGCTGAAGCAACTCCAGAATCAGCCGCAGACGACGGAAGGAGGCGGCTCACAATGAAAAAACTTGTAACGGTACTGGTAATTATAGCGGTCGTGCTGATCATTTTTTTCGTGCTCGGTCCGTTCT
>CAYLZA010000019.1:0-12018 GCA_964387575.1 uncultured Spirochaetales bacterium
TCGCCGCCAGATGTACCGACACGATATCCGAATCTGCAGCGACTTCTCGAGGGGATTCACGATAGCCGATTCCGAGCGACCGTGCTTTCTGCTGTGTGAGGGATCGGCTCCACGCCACCACCTCCATCCCGAATGAAAGCGCCCGAAGCGCGAGCTCCGCAACTGCAATCGAGTTCCTGCCGGGGCAGTTCGCTACATAGACGCTTCGGGCGGATGCGGTATCAACATCGATCGTATTGTAGCCGGCCCCTGCTCTGATAATCAGATTCAGTCCGGGATGCGAATCGATCATTCTCGAAGTTA
This sequence comes from uncultured Spirochaetales bacterium, assembly GCA_964387575.1. Lineage (GTDB taxonomy): Bacteria > Spirochaetota > Spirochaetia > ARS1246 > ARS1246 > CAYLZA01. The sequence goes on from CAYLZA010000019.1 coordinate 304, forward strand.
CCCGGGTCGAACGGACGACGAGCATATCCGGTTTATACGACGACATATACTTAACAAGCGATGCGTCCGAAAGCGACGAGTCCGCTCTAACGTCACACCGCAAGTTCTTTAAACGGGTCAATGCCGTTTCGGGAAGTGAATGAATCTGCAACGAGCACTTTCATCACTCGTTCCTCGCGCCGTATTTGTCCCCGCCGAATGGGTGAACCAGCAGCCCCGATCGCAACTTCGGTGAAAACCAGGTCGATTTCGGCGGCATAATCTGCTCGGCATCGGCAATATCCATCAGCTCATCGACCGAAACGGGATACAAGCTGACGGCAATTCCACCGAACTGATTCACTTTTCCCTCGAGTTCGTTTATCGAATCGAATCCACCGACAAAATCGAAGCGTTTGTCGGATTTCTGATCGACCGATCCGAGCACGGGATCGAGAATTTGCTTTTGAAAAACGGTCAAATCGAGTAAAGCGACCGGATCGTCGTTTCCGACCGGCACCGTGCTTCTCATATCGTACCGATGCCAACTCCCGTGTGCATATACACAGATTTCAGCCTTTTTTCTCGGTACGCCGCGACCGCCGGATGCGGAATCGGCGCCGTCGACGTTTTCGCCGATCGAATCGAATCGAGTTTCGAGGGTCTCGATCATCAAATCTACCAGCGAATCATCGATGAGTATGTGTCGATTATACGCGAGTATCTGAAGCCGGTTACGTGGAAAGAGTACCGCGAGAAATCTTCGGTGCTCCTCATCTGCAGGGGCATCATCTCCGGAGCCTGAACCGTCGATCTCGGCGCGAACCCTGCCTGCCCCTGCGGCCCGATGATGTCCATCGGCAATGTAGAGATAATCGATATCCTCAAAGGCACGTACGAAATCGGTCGGATCGTCTATCCGCCACAACGTGTGCTGTACTCCGTCATCCGCTGGGAAATCATAGAGCGGCGTCTTTTTTGTTGCCGCTTCGAGGAGATCATCGATTTGATTCACTTCCCTGTATGTAAGCAATACCGGGCCGGTGTGTGCCGAAACACCGAGCATGTGCCGTACTCGATCGTCCTCTTTTTCCCGGCGGGTTAGCTCGTGTTTTCGTATTATACCGTTATCGTACTCATCGACCGAACAGCATGCGGCAATCCCGGTCTGAACATGATCTGCGGTACGAATCCGATACACATATATCGCCCGGGTGTCGTCACGTATCATAACTCCCCGTTCGAGCATATCCGAGAGGTTTTTCCGTGCCGTATCGTATACCGTGGCCGCATAGGCATCGCTTCCCTCGGGAAGATCGATCTCCGCACGAATTACGTGCAGGAAACTATCCGGGTTATTCGCCGCTCGTTGACGTGCCTCATCGGTGTCTACGACATCGTACGGTACGCTCGCAACGGAGGCGGCTATGGAAGGTTGCGGTCGTATCGACGGAAAACCGTATATTCGTGCCATATAGTACCCCTCGGTCGCCGTAGTGTATCCGACCATTTCTGAGGTATCAAGTATGAGATCAGCGTCGTATGGAGTTTGCCGCCTGGAGCTTTGTGAGAAGCAGGATTTCCGGACGGTATTCGAAGTGCATCGTATCAAAGAAAAGCCACTTGCCGCCCCACACAAAGCCGTGGTTTTCAAATGCCGAGACAATCGGCGCCGGTACCATCCAGCGGTTTTCGTAGTCTATCGCCCACCATTCATGTATCCCCGCAGTATAGGCCCATCGCCAATACGGGAAACGCCCGTCGTACGTCCTCGGGACAAAATCGATTGCAACGCCGTAACTATGATAGCTGCGCGATCTCATGCCGGCGATACTCCGCCAACTATAGGTTTCTATTGAATACAACGTGGAAACAAACTCGACGCTTTCCGTGTCGGTTTTTATCAGTTCTCGTACCTCCCTTTCCACACGTGAAAGCGGTTCAACGATGCGAGTATGAACCCGAAATGAAAAACCGAGAAACTCGACTCGCTCCAGGTTCAATTCGGTGTCGCGTCTCGTTTCTGCATCGTAGAGCGCTCCGAGAAATCCCTCGTGCCGTTTCGGCGGATTTTGTTCGCTTTCCGCCACCCTGGCATTGAGTGCCTCCGCCTGCGCCGGAGTCAGTTGCGGAACCGGGGGCAGCTCGAGTGTATACGAGTAAAAACGTATGCTCTGATATTGTTTATAGTCTTCGCGAGCATATTCGGGAAGCAGCCTCGCATTCGCCCAGTAGAACCATGTATCACCTATTCTGAGCGCCCAGTCGCCGTTCCTGTGCCCATATTCCTCGATAACTTTCGGATAGCTCGCGGCGATTGCGAAAATCTCTTTTCCACCGGTCGATTGCTCCCACGATTCGGTTCCCGAAGACGTCGTTGAAGAGGTATCGGTTGAAGAGGAATCGAACGAGTAGGACGGTCGCGTCGTTTCTCCGGCGGAGTCGGGACGGGACGGGACGGGATTGACTGATGTCGTTACGAGAAAAACCGCTGCACAGCCGATCACGATCGACGGTAACCGGGGTCTTCTCCCGGAGTGATCCGAAAATTGTGGATTTTTCGAGCGCAAAATGCCAAAGAAGGTCATGTTCGCGACTACCGCGACAAAAGCCGCTCCACCTCTTCGAGAACATCGGTTCCCGTAATCATCCCGATCTTCAAACGATGTACGAATAACCGTTCTATCGTACGTTTCATCGACACCTGCTGTTTATCATATGAAAGACGATACTGATCGAGCTGATTATCCGAGAGAATTCCGTAGTCGTACTTCTCCTGTCTCGAGCTCCAATTCTTTTCTGCGATCATAAGCTGATGCCGTTCGTTTTCAACGCTCTTTCTGAGTATCCGATAGTCACTCACGAGCTGCCACACTCGATCCTCCAACACAGCCTGTTGTTTTTCCAACGTTGAACTGGCCGATTCGGCGGCACTCCGGGCATCTTCGAGCTCCTTCGGCGCAACGGAGTTCTGTAACCTCTGTAGTGATTCGAGACGCCTTTTCATGAGCTCCGCTTTTCTCATCGCTTCCACATAGGCGGGCTCGATTGTCCGTGCCTGCTCGAGAAGAGATTGCTCCTCGAGTTTTTCGGTTAAAACCGGTACGTCCGGACCAACCAGAGAAATCTCCCCCTCAGGCTTCTTTCCGATTCTACGTTCGGCCCGTCGTTTCGCGGCTATGAGTGAGTGCTGTGCTTCGATTAGTGCGAGCTCGGCGCTCAAACGGGACGAAACGTCGGAGAGATACGCCTCTTCGGTTTTCACCCCTTCGTTATACCTACGTTCCGCGAGCACTTCGGCGGATTTGCTCAGCTCCAGCGCTCTTTTTGCAAATGTATACTGCTGCTCACCTGATATCAGAGCAAAAAAGAGATCAATCGAATTCATCAATATGGTGTTTCTGGTGTTCGATACCCGTAGCTCCGCCACATGTGCATCGATTTCGGCCTGCTCGAGGTCGTACATCGAAACACCGGAAAGACGAGTCTCTTCGACCCGATCGGCCGCATCTTCGGCTACTTCTTTCGCATCGGCAATTTCGTCCGAGCTCTCGATTGCACGATTGAGATACGCGGTCAATTCAAAGCCTGAAGAATCCGATCGATCTGATTGCGATGAACGTTCCTGCTGTGCAAATAGTGAAACGGATGATATGAGAACAAATACCGTTAAAAACATGAGAGTAAATCGGTGTAAGCGAGTCGGTTTCATTGCGTCCCTTCAGGATGATTGAGGTGGGTTTAGTGTATCACGTCCCGAGCTCTTGTGACCAGTGGAGATATTGGCGGTGTCCGATTTCAACGGTGAATAAATCGGGAGGACAGAACGGGCCTTTGCGTCCCCTTTATTGGTCCGATTACATACTTGTCGCAGTTACGTGGTCGGGTCGATACAAATTCTGATTTCGTATACGATCCGGGATACACACTCGCCTATCAACAGGAGGAAACCGATGTTTACACCGCTGAGAGATCAAGTAGAGGATCTACTTGAACGCTATTACTATTTGAATTTCAATGCCGCAGAAAAGGTTATCGATCTATTCTGGGAGGAAGGTTTTCTCCCGGCGTGGTATTTCGTGGCGAATTCGGCTGAAGATATCGCCCGTCATGTCTATACGATGTCGCAGCTTCTCACCGCACAAACTGAATCTCTTCGTGAGGTCAGTGACGATGGGTTGGCCATCACTTATATGTTGAGCGTGGGCTATGATTTTCCGGGAAAGCTCGTTCGCGTTTTGAGGCAGAATCTCGATATGAGCATTTCTTCCTTTGATTCCGTAAAAACAAAAAGCGGTGTTTCGATTGTTTCGCTCGAACGTCCGGGACGTATCGCCGCCAATCTCACGGCTTCAGAAATAGCATCGCTCGAAGAGCTGAAGAAGAGGTTGCTCTCGTCGGCACGGGACGGGCTGAACAAGCAGGCGTGCCGGCAATTTACCTCCACGCTGACATATCGATATCTTCGAGAAGAAAAAAACGCCCCCTCCGAATTCAATCGTGCCGTACGACATATGACGTTGTGCGCGGAATCTTGGGATTCGTCAAAACCGGCGATCAGATCCGAGTCGGCGGGAGACGGAACGATTCGAACTTCAATCGCCTTCGCAAATCCATCTCTCGAGAAGGGGTGCAAGCTCCTCGATCATTATCAGATGAAGAATCGTAATATAATCCGCGCCTACTACGATGTGTTTTCGGGTAACCCGAGCTTACCGGATATGGGCGTTTTGTCGGCGTACACAATAGAATCGGTGGAGGTCGAAGAGATTGCGGCAATAGCCGAAAGCTTCGACGCCGATGAAAACGACCACGCTGCTCACGAAACACACCGGCGTATCGAGCTGGGACTGCGTACCTTGAGCAACGCTGAAGTCGGGAGTATCGAGGCACAGGATGCAGTCGATTCACTTACCGGTCTCGCGAAAGAAAATATTGATCCGGAACGGACGGATGATTCCCCGGTTTTTATCATCAATGCGCTTTCCGATTTTCTGAGGGCGGCGGAGGTTTGCGGCGTGGCCGAATCGCAGCTCGCCATGCATTATCTACTCGGTTTCGAGGCTTTCGACGAATTCTGGGTTGAACGGATTCTCGATACCGAGAGAAGTCACATCGCCGGATACCGGACAAAGCATTCGACGGTGCGTGGACCGTCGAAAGGCGGTATGAGAATCGATCCTATCGTCGAGTTCAGTGAGGTCTCGGCGCTTGCGTTCATGATGACCTGGAAATGTGCGCGGGTACGTCTACTGTTCGGTGGTGGTAAGGGCGGTTTGATCCTCAATCCACAGGAATATCGCCACTCGGGGATAGATTTCTTCGATACACTCGGTGGTTTCGGACGTTCCACCTTCCTGGTTACCGGACCCATCCGGGACGTCCCGGCCGGGGATGTCGGATGCGGAGCCGAAGAGATCGGATATATGTTCGAGGGGTTCAAATCGGCACTCTCCGATCTGGCTCGAACCGCCTACGGCATAAAGCACGGCGTCGCCCGCATCGGTAATAGGCTTATTTCCACCGACAAAGCACGAGAAATCCTCGATGCACACTTCGGTATCGACTACCACGACCGGGATCTTCTCCGCTGCCTCGTCGCGGACGAGCATTATCTCGAGCTCGTTGCCGCGGCACATATAACCGGTAAACCGAAGATGGGAATTGTGGCAAGAACAGGGGCAACCGGACGCGGAATCGTCTACAGCATTCTCGCCGCAGTCGGAAGGCTCTATATCGACGGAGAGTGGCGCACCGATATCGAGCTGAACGCCGATGAGAAATTGCTGTTGCAGCGTTCCGCGGAGATGGGGCAACGCTACTTTACATCGCAAAACGGTGCTTCCGCACTGACCGAAGAGGAGTGGAATCGACTGCACTCCTCCGTGTATCCGCAGCTCCTCGGGGGCGCACGGGTCGTGATCCAGGGAGCGGGAAAAGTCGGCTCCTCGGTAATGCGAGAGCTCGAACGCTACAACGTACACATCGTCGCGGTAGCCGACCGGGACGGCGCGGTAATCGGCAGCAATCTGCCCGTCGACGCTCTCATCGAATCGGTCAAAAGCCACGGATCGGTAATCCATTGCTCCGACGGCGTGGACCGGGTAATCGAAGGGAGCCGCGAGGGCGCGGAGGTACTCACGCTCGAGTGTGATATTCTCGTTCCCGCAGCGCTCGAGCACGCGATAACCAGCCACAACGCGTCCGCTATTCAGGCACCGCTGGTGGTATGCGGAAGCAACGGACCGATAACTGCTCGTGCGGCGAAGACGCTGCATGAGAAAGGATGCCTCGTGGTTTACGATTTTCTTGCAAACTCGGGAGGTGTTACCGCATCGTATTTCGAGTGGCTGAGAAATCTGTACGAACGGTACCGGTTCGAGGCCGAGGTGATTCGCAATTCACAATTTGATCCATCCATTATGGAGGATCACATCATGCCGGAATTTCGCGAACGTGTTCTCGGTATCCTCGCCGATTCTGAAGGCAAAGAAACGACCTCCCGTTGGAACTCTCTTATTCGGGATATGATTTTCGGCGCAATAAACGACGACATGCGTACCGCCAAGTCACTCGGAATCACCCTCAAGAGCGCCGGATTCATCGATTCCGAGCTCCGTGTCCTGGCGGCAACGCTTGCAGCCGCATCGCGAGAAAAAAGAAATCGGTTGTGGGATGATCTTCCCGGGCGGACTAAAGGGATGCTTCGTGATTATCTGAGGCATCCTGAAATCGAGCTCTTTGGTGAGTCGCTGGAGGAGCTCGAGGAAGGATAGAAGACGGCAGCTCAATCGTCGCGCGGCTTCGAAACGCTATACCCCGCAACTCGATCACTTTCGTAATAGTGACCGTGATATTTCTTCGGCATGAGCGCCGCGAGGGATCGCATCACTTGATCGATCGCCGCGGCACGGCCCGATCGGGTAGCAACCTCTGCGGGAGTGAAGAAGATCGGCGCGCCTACCCGGATGTGAAACCGGGTCTTTCTGATCGTTTTGAGGTTTTCCCATATCCGCTCGCCGCCGTAGTGGGCAACCGGGAAAATCGGAGCTCCGCTCAGGGCGGCAATCGGAATCACTCCGGCACTCCCACGACGAAGCACCCCGTCTCCGCTCCGCGTTCCCTCAGGCGCGATTACCACGATACGTCCGCGGCGAAGTGCCTCCACGCACGCCATGATCGCCCGCCGATCCGAGGTATTCCGTCTGATCGGTATCGCTTTCCAGAGACGTGCGAGATACCCGATTACCGGGCGATCGAAAGTTTCGATCTTCGTGACGCCGACAACCGGCCTCGGAAGCAGAAAGAGGTAGAGGATCGGCACTTCGAGAAAAGTCACATGGTTTGTCACCAGGATAAGAGGTCCCCGGTCGGAAATTTTCGGGAGATCCCGGGTGTCGACTTTGCAGATCGCACCGAGAAGCAGATAGATCAGCAAATTGACCGGATGATACAAACTCCTCAATTCGAAAGCCCTCGCGAAAACACCCGAAACGCCCCCGGAGCACATCGGATTTCGAGCTTCTCGCCCGCTTCGCACACAGTCTCTCCGTCGGCGTGCACGGCGAGAAAGCCGTCGAGAGCTTCCACGTCGATTTCCGAAGTCCGTTCCATTCTGATAAAGCTACTCTTTCCCTGCGTCCCCTTCAGATAGCGGACAATCAAACCGAGCATCTGTCTTCGCTTCGGCTCACCTGCAATACAGAGATCGAGAAGGCCGTCATCGTTCGCGGCTCTCGGAGCCATGTAGAAGGTTCCGCCCATCCTTCGTCCGTTCATGACCGAAATCTGAATGGATCGCAAGGCGAAATCGGCACCGCTGTATCTGAGTTGCACCAATGGGGCGACATAGTAGAGAGAGATCGTTCTAATTGCGCCGATCACATATCCCGCAAATCCCTTGATGCGGGTCATTTTCGCGGCTTCGAATCCGACAATCGTATCGAATCCGATTCCAATTCCGTTCCCGAAATATCTTCCGTCGGGGAAATCCCCACCCCGAAGATACCCCGCGTCCATCGTCCTGACTTCTCGCGATGCGATGAGGTCGACGGCATCCTGCAGGTCTCCCGGGATTCCTGCTCCGTAGGCGAAGTCGTTTCCGCGTCCGATCGGGAGTATCCCCATCGGCGGTAGCTCCTCGGCCATGCCGCCGGCTTCGAGCATGCCGTTGAGAACTTCGTTTGCAGTTCCGTCACCGCCGGCGGCCACTATACCGTCGACGCCGGCCTCAACCGCAGCTCGTGCAAGCTCGATTGCGTGACCATGGTATTCGGTTCGTACCAGGTCGTAGCTGATTCCCGCCTCCTCGAGACGTCTCTCGACATCGTAAAGCCTTTTACCGGCGGAGCCCTGTGCAGCCACCATATTGTAGATGATTCTGATCGAACGAGTGCGCATTGGAAACAGTAGCAAAGGTGCGAACACGATGGCAAGTGGTCTTTTTTCTACCCGGTGCTTCCGGCGGATCATACCATCGCCAAATGCGGATACCCGAGCGTTACGCCGTAGAAGCTTCGTTGCCCGAAAAAATACGTAGGATTAATAAACGCGTGGACACCGGAGCAAAACGTGCTATGTATTTATTTCACGACGTTATAAATACATCACATAGGAACACAAAAAATGAAACACAAATATATTATAGTTTTACTAATATTCTTTGCGGCTTCTGCCGGCGTTTTCGGAGAGTTAACCGCCCGTCAAATCATGGAGAAACAAAAGGAATTGCACGCCTCGGATACAGAGCATACCGAAGAGCTCATGATTCTGCGCGACAGGCGAGGCGATTCGAAGCAGCGAATGATGTCTCGATACTACAAGGAAATCAACGAAGATGAGAGCCGAGGGCTGCTGGTGTTCAATTCGCCGAGCAATGTAGCTGGAACGGCGCTCCTGACGTGGGGACGAGAAGAGGGTTCTGATCAATGGCTGTACATCCCCGCCTCCCGGCGCTTGACCCGTATGGAATCGGGCTCAAACAAGAAGAAGTATTTCATGGGCACCGATTTCACGTACGAGGATCTCTCTCCTGAAGACACCGACGATTTCGATTACGAGATCGAGCGGGAAGAGGTTTTCAACGACGAAGAGTGCTGGGTTATCTCAGCCGTTCCCGGAAACGAAACCGTACGGCGTGAAAGTGGTTATTCGAAACGGATGATATGGGTCCGAAAGGACATTTTCTACACGACAAAAGTGGAATTTTACGAAGCCGTACGACGCGGCAGCTCCCGAGCTCCGAGAAAAATAAAAACGCAGCTCAGCGATCAGCTCGAGAATGTAGAAGGCACCATCTGGCGTGCTCAGCGCACCGTTATGGACAACCATCTGCACAAACATCAAACATTTACCGTTATCCAAGCGAGGAAAATCAACGAACGTCTCGAAGACGAAGATATGCTCTTTACCGAACGGTATCTCACCAGCCGACGCCACATGCAGTAAGGATCGTCAACAATGACCCGACTATTCATCTGGAGCCGCAAGTACCCCGTAATAGCAATTCTGATCATCGCAGTGCTCTCTACATTTGCCGCACTCAACATATCGAAGTTGGAGCTCGATTCCTCATCGGACACAATGATGATGAAAAACGATCCGGACCTCGATTACTACAACGAAACGATGGACATCTTCGGTTCGGACACCATGCTCATACTCTTCGTGCACGACAATGAACTATTCACGATCGACAAGCTGTTCCAGCTCGAGGAGCTCGTGATTGCGGTCGACGGGATACCCGGTGTGTTTCGCGTGGAAAGCCTGTTCTCGGTCGGTAACATTTCAGGTGAATTCGGGTACGTCGACAGCAGCCCGCTCATGGAGTGGGTTCCCGAGTTTCAGGACGAGGCGAACGAGGTAAAGGAAAAGGCACTGAATAATCCGATTCTCGTCAACTCTCTCATATCCGAAGACGGCACATCCACTTCGATAAATCTCTACCTGGAGCCGGATATAAGCCCGGAGATTACCGAAGAGCTAACGGCAACGGTTCGCGATATCGTAGCCGGACATGAAGATAGCTTCGACGAGTTGTTCGAAATTGGGCTTCCGTACACGCAAAACGAAATCGCACGATACATTCGACAAGACATGTTTCGCCTCATACCCATGGCGTTCGGCGTCCTCCTCATTATGCTTACCATTACAATGGGATCGGTCAGTGCAGCCGTCCTGCCTACGCTTACCTCCGGATTCAGCATCTATTTTACACTCGGATTCATGGCGTTTGTGGGTATTCCGATAAATCTGCTTACCTTTATCGTGCCGATTCTCGTTGTTGTAATCGGATCAACCGAAGACGTACACATTCTCTCCGAATACGACGAAGGTATTCACAAGCACCACGATAGGAATTTCGCGATCAATTTCATGGCGCGCACGATCGGAACGGCGATTTTGCTTACATCTCTCACTACGTTTCTCGGATTCATGTCCGTAAGCATCAATCGCATAATCGTGCTCCGCCAATTCGGTATCGCCGCTGGATTCGCCCTCTTTATTAACCCGCTGACGACGGTACTCATCTCCCCCGCCTATCTCCGCACATTCGGGAAAAAGAAAGTCAAAGAAAGGAAAAGCGGGTTCGTTCATCGGGGGCTGTTGAATATCAGCGGGAAGCTGCACAACCTGATCGTATATCGAAAGGTCCTGACTCTTACCATATTGATCGGTATCGCGATCGTTCTCGGATTGTTTTCCACTCAAATATATGTCGATAACGATTCGGTCAGCTTCTTCAAATCCGCTTCGCCGATTCCGAAGCGGATGAACCGTATTCACGAAGCGATCGCCGGAGCGCAGAACTTCAATATCCGCATCTCCAGCGGCCAAGAAAGCGGATTCACCAATCCCGAATACCTCCATCAGGTCGAAGAGCTCATAGAAAAGCTGGAGGAGGATTATCCGTTCGATAAGATAATATCTATAAATGACTATCTAAAACTGACACATCGGGAGATGTACTACGGGGATACCGAATATTTCGCGGTTCCCGAGGATTCTGATCTCATCGCCCAGTACTCTCTTTTCATGGGAGACGAAGATCCGAAAAGCTACGTATCCTTCGACTGGTCCGAAATCAACATAATCGTACGTCACAATATTTCTTCGTCCGACAGATTAAACACCTTGGTCGGGCAGATTTACGACGACATGGACGAAACACTGGACCCGTACCTCAAATATCAGATTACCGGCAAGAAGGTCCTTATAAATAAAGCCGCCAACACCATTGCCAGGAGTCAGGTTCAAGGTATCGGCCTTCTCCTGGTGGCAATTCTCATAATCATGACTATATTGTTTACAGACATAAAGGCGGGGCTCCTTTCGCTCATTCCGAATATGTTTCCGGTCGCCATTTTCATGGGAATCATGGGTCTGTTTCAGATTCCTCTCAATATCGGTACATGCATGGTTGCTGCTATAGCAATCGGGATATCCGTGGACGACACGATCCACTTCATGGCTCGATACAACAAGGAAATGCGTAACTATCCGGATAAACGACAAGCGATCAAGGTCGTGCTCGATTCGGAGATACAACCCGTTGTGTCTACCTCATTCGCGCTCATGCTCGGTTTCGGCATTTTGATGTTTGCGAATCTGACTCCGATTCTCTACTTCGGTCTTCTTTCGGCAATCGTCATGGCCTGTGCGCTCATCGCGGATTTGCTCGTAACACCGATACTCCTTACTTCGTTCGCTTGACCTCGCTCCGGAATATTTGCTTAA
>CAYLZA010000020.1:0-11826 GCA_964387575.1 uncultured Spirochaetales bacterium
TGTGGCCGACCGTTGCCGGGATACGCGTGCTTCCGGCGGTGCTTCCGGCCCCGCCACCTCGAGCGCCACGAGGATTACCGTCGCCGCCGCTCGCTACCCTGCGACCACTTACTCCGTTGTCGGCTCCGCCGCCGCAGCTACCTCGTGCGCCGCCCTCCCGCGCCGGACTGAAACGCCTTGTATCTACACAGTGGGGAATCGGCCCGGTCACTCGCGCGTTTTCACTCGAACCCGATGCGTTCACTGCAAATATCCTGCTCATTTCGGTTAGCGGAACGGTCGTAACCTGCGATATCGAAGCCGGGTCGGGTGGACGGGAGAATTGCGCCCACAGATATACCGGGACCTGGCGCCGGACCGGGCCGGGATCAGCATCCGCCCGAATAAATGAAAACTGATCGGGATACCCGAGCAGGATAATTCTACCTGGATCAAACCGACGTTCGAGCTCGACGATCGTGGGCACATCAAACCGGGCAACATCGAACGACTCGAGTCTCGGTTCCGCCGGCGACCGCGGCCCGGACCCCGTCAGTGACGTCCTCGGTTCCGCCGGCGACCGGAACTGCTGCTGCCGCGCAGGTCGATTAGGCGCGTTTGCATCCTCGCCGATAACGACCGCAGGTTGTCCCAACCTGCGCAACCCGCGGGCGAGCTCCTCGAGCTGTACCGAAAAAGAGTTGACCCGCCTGATCGGGAGTCCCGAAAGCAGGAGAAACGGTCTGCGATTCAATCATTCGACGCCGTTTACGACGTTTTTTGGCGTACCTTCGAGGAAAGCCGAGATATTGTCGACCGCTATATCCATCAGCCGTTGCCGGGCTTCCTTTGCGGCCCAGGCGATGTGTGGAGTTATAAGGCAGTTCGGGGCAGTCAACAAGGGATTGTCGGGATCCGGCGGTTCGGTGTTCGATACGACATCGAGGGATGCGCCGGCGATGGTCCCCTTTTTGAGTGCGTCTGCGAGATCCTCGTCGACGACCAGACCGCCCCGGGAGGCGTTGATCAGTAGTGCCGACGGTTTCATTGTTTCGAGTTTTTCCTTTGTCACCATTCCTTCGGTTTGCGGGAGCAGCGGACAGTGGAGAGTCACTACGTCGGATTCCGAGAATACCTCATCGAGCTCTTTCCACTCGAATGAGCTTAGTGAATCGGGAGGTTCCGGTTTGTCGACGTCGTACGCTATGACCTTCATTCCGAACGCCGATGCGAGAATCCCGACCTGCTGGCCGATCCGCCCGAATCCGATAATCCCCATCGTCTTTCCGACGAGCTCGGTCAGGGCGTGCTCCCAGAAGCAGAAATCTGGCTGTGCATTCCAGCGCCCGGCGTGAACCGCATCGCTATGCTCCTTGACATGATGGCAATGCTCGAGAAGGTGGGCGAAGACCATCTGGGCTACCGCGGTAGTCCCGTACGTCGGGATATTGGTTACCGGAATGCTCTTTCCCGCCGCAGCGTCGATATCGACGACGTTGTACCCGGTCGCAAGAACGCCGATGTATCTGAGCGATCGAGATGAATCGATCGTCTCCTTTGAGAGTTTGGTTTTATTCGTCAGCAGGATTTCCGCGTTCTCGCAACGCTCCGCAAGTTGTGATTCTCTCGTCCTGTCGTATACGGTAACGGTTCCCATGGATTCGAGATCCTCCCAGCTGAGATCTCCCGGATTCAACGTATATCCGTCCAATACTACGATGTGCACTTCTAACCTCCCCAAAATACCGGATTTCGACCCGAGTATACCACAACACGGGAATGATACACACGCTGCTAAACATGGTAGAATACGGCGAGACCGGAGCGGAGGTTCTGAGAATTGTGAGTAGCGACGACTGGTCTTCGAATAACGAAGAAACCAATAATAAATCTAATATAAATAATAAATCGATAGCCGCCGATGAAACGTTGTTTCGCGTTGCGTCGGAGCTGATATGTATAATCGATTCCAAAAAATGGACCGTAGAAAAGGCCAACCCGGCGTTTCTGGATGTGCTTGGTTTTACAAAGCCGGATGTTGTTGAGCGTTATTTTCTCGATTTCGTGCATCCTGAAGATATCGAGAAAACGAAACGCATTTTCGGTCGGATTTCGGCCGAAGTCGGGGAGTTCTCTTACATCGAAAATCGATTTCGATGCCGGGACGCATCGTATAGATTTATCGAGTGGCGTATTGCGGCGGCTGCGGAGAGGAACGTTGTCTATGCGATTGGACATGATGTTACCGAGCACAATCGGGCCGAGAGGGCCGCGGTGGAAGGTGAAAAGCAGTACAGGATGCTCTATCAGAGTGCACCTGTCGGTATTTTTACGACCGATTACGACGGTAGGTTGCTGTCGGCAAACGATGCGATGGCCACGATTCTCGGCTGCGGCAATCCGGTGGACGCGGTGGCGAAGTATACCGATCTCGGATCCCAATTCTACCTGGATCCTGCTCGACGTACGGAGTTCCTCGATCGTATTCGCACTCGTGGGAGCGTAAACAATTTCGAGGTGCAGGGTGTTACTGCCGACAACCGTACGATCTGGATAGATTTGAGCGCGCGTATGGCTCATCGCGAGAGCGACGACTCGTTCACAATGGAGGGATTTGCCACCGATATAACCTATCGAAAGCTTCATGAGATCGAGCGGGACCGGTTGATGAAGGCGATAGAGCACGCCGGTGAATCGATCATCATAACCGACGCCGAGTGGAACATCGTATACGCCAATCCTTCGTTCGAACAGACAACCGGCTGGTCACGGGAGGAGGCGCGGGAACAATCGCGATCGATCCTGAAATGTGAAACGTACAACGAGGAATTGTATCGGGATATGGAGAAAATGCTGCATGAGAGAAAAACCTGGTACGGGCATGTAGTCAGCAGACGCAAAGACGGTTCGAGGTTCACCGAGGACGCAACGATTTCGCCGGTCCTCGATGAGAACCGGGAAGTCGTCAATTTTGTGCTGGTAAAACGGGACATTACCGATGAGTTGGCGATGGAAGAGCAGTATCGGCAGGCACAGAAAATGGAGTCGATCGGAAGGCTTTCCGGTGGTGTCGCTCACGATTTCAATAACATCCTGACGATCGTCGAAGGATATATGGATCTGCTCGGGCAGGTCGAGGAGCACTCTGAGGCTGGAAACAATGCGATAGTTGAAGTAAAGAAGGCAATCGAGCGTGCTTCGACCTTAACCCAGCAGTTGCTCGCATTCAGCCGCAAACAAGTGGTTGAGCGGCAGACCATACGAATGGCGGAATTTCTCGATGAGATGCAGGGAATGCTCGAACGTCTCATCAAGGAGGATATCGACGTGATCGTTCGCGTTCCCGACGGTATCGGGTGTATTAAGGCTGATCCGGGGCAGATGCAGCAGATAATGATAAATCTCGCAGCAAATGCGCGCGATGCCATGCCGGGCGGCGGGACCCTGTTGATAGAGGCGGATGTTTTTGTTTCCGAAAGCACCGTTGGGGAAAAGCCTGAACGGAAACCGACCGCGGGCGAATATGTTCGGCTCACAGTCTCGGATACCGGCGAGGGTATCGATCCGAAGTACGTCGACAAGATTTTCGAGCCGTTTTTCACCTTGAAGGGCGTCGGTAAGGGAACCGGGCTCGGTCTTTCAACCGTGTATGGTATTATTAACCAGAGCGGGGGATATATCGATGTTTCGAGCAACCCCGGTGAAGGCACGACGTTTTATCTCTATTTTCCTCGCACCGGTGACGGTTCCGCCGAAAATGCCGGGGGAAAAAGCGACGTGCACGAATCTCGGCGTGTGCGCCCGGAACCCGGGACAAGCGAATCGGAGGTCGTGCTCGTGGCGGAAGACGAAAAGATTCTGCGTGATATGATCGCGGGAACGCTGCGGAACGAAGGTTACACGGTACTCGAGGCTGCCGACGGAAAAGAGGCGATCGAGCTGGCCCGCACAAAAGACCACGTTATGATCGATCTGCTTCTTACCGACGTTATCATGCCGAAAATCCGGGGCATGGATGTTGCAAAGCAGATCCGGCGCATAAATTCAGGGCTCAAGGTTCTCTACGTGTCGGGTTACACCGCTCCGGAGTTTCGATCTCTCAACATTTCCGACGATCTGGTTACCTTTCTTCAAAAGCCGTTTTCAAGCGCTCAGCTGCTCGAAGCGATTCGGGAATTGATAGATCGATAGCAGGACAGATCGCGACTTACCCGAGGTGGTGAATAAAAAAAATTTATACTTTTTGTTGACATCCAAATATGTATGTGATACGATTTGTGCAACCGGTTGCACAAATAATGAAAGCGAAGAAAAAAGCAACTATTTATGAGGTCGCAAAAAGAGCCGGCGTATCCCCCTCGATGGTATCCCGAGTAATCAACGGAACCTCCTATGTCAAGGAAGACAAACGTATACTTATCGAGAAGATTCTTCGTGAGCTCGATTTTTCTCCGAACGCCCTTGCCCGAGGTCTTTACACTGATAATTCGGGAACTATCGGATTCATTCTTCCGGATATAACGAATCCTTTTTTTGCCAGGGTATATATCGAGTTCGAGCGCTATGCGATGGAAAATCAATATTCGGTATTCCTGTGCAACTCACTGAACGACAGGGAGAACGAGTTTATGTTCCTCAAAAATCTGAATGAGAAGCGCGTTGAAGGTATCATCTTTATGGGTGGCAGTGCCAATGACGCTTCGGTGACCGAGGAGCATGTGGCGGATCTGGTACGCGCATCCAAAGCCTCACCACTGGTTTTTATAAACGGTGAAGTCGACGGGGTAAAAGCATATACCGTTGGTAGCGACGAGCCCGGTGGTTTCGCCAAAGCAATCGACTACCTTTCCGAGCTGGGGCACCGGAAGATCGGTTTTGTCGGAGGCGTGGAAGGTATCTCCACGACCGACAAAAAGCTGTCTGTTTTCCGGAAAAAGGCGAAGCTTCTTGGTATTGAGCGTCGATCGGAATGGAATGTATTCGACGGATTCAGCATTGAAAGCGGAGCAGCGTGCGCCGAAAAACTGCTTCAGTACGATGAATTGCCGACTGCGGTCGTGTGTATCAACGATCTGGTGGCAATCGGTTTTATCAAAACCATGCAGGAAGCGGGAGTGAGTGTACCCGATCGAATGTCGGTCGTAGGTTTTGACAATATGTTCTTCACCGATTCGATTACGCCGCGGTTGACGACCGTCGAGCACGATTATGGCCGGTTGGCACGCGTTTCATTCGAAACGTTCGCAAGAGCACGAAGCGGCAAAAGAGCAAAAAGAAACAACATTATTGAATGCGGGTTAGTGGTCAGGGATTCATGCAAAAAGATCTAATTTTTTCAAACAATATGCAACCGGTTGCACAGTCGAGAGACAGGCTGTCGTCTCGAGGCAAAGCGAACGTGGTTGTTACGGTAGATCCGAAGAAAACTTACCAGACGCTCGAAGGATTCGGCGCATCAGGCGCATGGTGGGCTCAGGCGTTGGGCGCCTGGACGGATGAGCTCGAGCATGTTCTCGATCTTTTGTTCGATCGGGACCGCGGGGTTGGACTATCCATATACCGCTACAACCTTGGCGGTGGGGCGGCGGACGAGATAGCCGATCCCTGGAGAAGAACCGAGTCGTTCAGCGTGGGGCCGAATCGGTACAACTGGGATGCCGACCGTAACGCGTTGTGTGTGGCGCGTAAGGCGTGTCTGCGGGCCGTGGATACGCTTGTGTTGTTTGCGAACAGCGCGCCCGGATGGATGACCATATCCGGAAGCGCCGCGGGCCATGATTGCGGGCTTTCGAATTTGAAAAACGATATGTATCCGGAGTTTTGCAATTTTCTGCTCGATGCATCCGAGTTCCTTGTCGAAAAGCACGATTTGCCGTTGCGCTATATCAGTCCGATAAACGAGCCGGAGTGGGACTGGTCACCACTCAAAGGCCAGGAGGGTTGCCATTTTTCGGTTGAAGAATGCATAGCTCTTTCTTCGCTTCTCCTGGAAAATATGCATCGGCGAGGCTCCGAGCTCAAACTCTCACTCATCGATTCCGCCGATTGGAAAAACGCATTCGACTATTTGGATGCACTCATGCGTTGTTCCTCGCTGGCGAAGCACATGGCACATTTTGCGATTCACTCATACTGGTCGGATCAAAAGGACAAGGAATTGTTCATCGAACAAAAAAAGAACCTCTGTCCGGAGCTTCCCCTATGGATGAGTGAGTGGACCGAGATGAAAGAGGGTAGGGACGAGGGGATCGAAACGGCATTGACGCTTGCCCGGACGATTCACGAGGATATGATTGTCGGCGGCGTCACTTCCTGGCAGTACTGGATTGCGGTTTCCAAATACGATTACCGGGACGGATTGATTTACGTAGACGAAAAGAGTCGATCGATATCCGAAACCAAGCGGTTGTGGGCCTTTGGGCAATTCAGCAGGTTTATCGAAAAACATGCATGTAGAATCGAAGCGCATTGCCGCAGTGGGACCGGACCTGCCGTCTGCGCATTCAAGAATCCCGACGAGAGCATCGTTCTCGTTCTCATCAACGACGAAGCCGATACGCAGCCGCTGGAAGTTTCTATCGAGGGCAATTACCGGCCGATCGGATTGTACGAGACTTCAGACCGATATAGCCTGGCGTCACGACAGGACGTGATCGAAGCGGAGGATACGTCGATCGAGACAGCCGCCTCGCTGATAAAAATCCCGGTTGATAAAAAAAGTATTGTGACTCTTGTGTGCAACAAATGGCCGGAGAGGCCATAAATTTTAGGAGGACCTTATGTCAGTACATTTCTTGAGATTCACTATGAGCGTAATTATCACTTCGATGCTGTGTTTCACGGTATTCGGTAACGGGCAGGAAGAGCGGGTGGCATCTGCGGAGCCCGAGCAAACCCGCCCCCTGCATCTGTTGGGGGTCGGTAGTTATCAGGACGACCGGCAGAATGAGGAGAAGTTCATCCCTCAGGAAGTGATGAAACGAACCGGAGTCGAGTTCGTTCTGGAACGGGTTCCAGGGGCCGATTACGATACGAAGCTGAACCTGTTGATGGCTTCCGGGGACACGCCGGATTTCTTCAGAACAAACTCTGTGTCGAAGTTTGTAACCTGGGTCAAGCACGGGGTATTGCTCGAGCTCGATTCGCTCATCGACGAGCTGGGTAGCAATATCGTGAAGTACACCGATTCACAGGCATGGGAGTACCGCAGGCTCAACGGCAAAACCTACGCGCTTCCGAGCGGGAAACGACCCGAGCCCGGAAACGGACAATATACTACCGGTCTCGTTGTCCGAACCGACTGGGTCGAAAAGCTCGGGTTTACCGAACGTATTTCGAGCGAGAGCTTCGACCTCGACGATTACTACCAGATGATTAAAGCGATGACTTTCGACGATCCCGACGGTAACGGAAAGAACGACACCTACGGACTCGGCGAAAGCGGAGTCGGCGGCATATTCGGCATCGGCGGATCGTTTCCTCATGTTTTCGGTGCGTACGGCGTTGCTCCGTGGGTCATGCAAGACGGGAAAGCCGTAGCCGGTCATATGACCGACGAGTTCGTTGACGCAGTTTCACTCCTCAGGGATTGGTACGATGAAGGAATAATCGATCCCGAGTTCATCGTAATGAATGAACAGCAGTTAAAAGAAAAAACGAGCCGCGGTCTGATTGGAACACGGGGAGGTACGATGTGGTGGACCAATCCGCAGGGGGCGGTGAGTGCGGCGTTGGCGGAAGCGGTACCCGGAGCAGAGATCGAAATGGCGATTCCTCCGAAAGGACCGGAGGGACATCGAGGTGTTGTCGCAACGATGCCCGGTGGCAATACGTTCTTTATGATTTCCGCTGAGACGCCGTATCCGCGGTCTTTGATGAAGTTGATAGACTTCATCTTTTCGGAGGAAGGTGCGATGCGCGTACAGTACGGCGAAGAAGGTACGCACCATATTTATCATGAAGAGAAAAACCGGATCGAAATGATTCCACCGTTTGACAAGTGGGGGTATTTCTTCCGTGAGCTCGGGAATGCACGATTCATCCAGGTTACCGACAGACGGTGGGCTCCCGAAAAGGTAATCGAATCGATCGCGATGACTTCGAAGTATGTGTACAGATCGGCATTCTACGGCGAGGTCCCGGCTTTCCGCGAGTACCCGGATCTCTCAAAAGACATCGACAAGAGTATCGTGGAAGTGATATCTGGAGCGAAGCCGGTTTCCGAGCTTCGTGCGATGCAGCAGCGATGGCTGAAAAACGGCGGCGAGGAGATGACGTCGCAGGTCAATGCTGCAATCGAGGAGGCTCGCTGATCCATGTTTCAGCGCCGCAGTCGGGTGGCCTGTGCGGGGGACCCGACGAATTGCTGCCCGGCTGCAGGCGAAAGGATCGGCTGTGTTCGAGTGACACGCATCGCAGACCGCGAGGGTCATCAATCGGTGCGTGTCTCGCCGCCCGGCGATGTGGGGAGGCGATGAGCGAGAAATGGTTAATAAATTGCTAATGAGCGGAATCGGAGCAAAAACTAAATCGAAAAAAGCTACTCGCCTGATACAATTAGTTCACGCGTATTTTCCATATTATCTGCTGCTGCTTCCGGCTCTGCTGTTTTTTCTCATTTTCAGATACATACCGATGTATGGGCTCACGATCGCGTTCAAGGATTTCGTGCCGTTTCTCGGGTACTGGGACAGCCCGTGGGTAGGGCTTGAAAACTTCAAGCGGTTGATCGGGTATCGGGACTTCTACCTGGTATTTCGCAATACGCTGCTGATTAGCTTGTACAAGCTCGCATTCGCATTTCCGGTCCCGGTGTTTCTCGCAATTCTACTCAATGAAATACATACGAGCTGGTTCAAACGATCAGTCCAAACCGTGCTCTATCTTCCGCATTTTGTTTCGTGGGTAATCATGGGCAGTATCGTTACCATGGCTCTTTCGCCGAGCACCGGAATCGTCAATAACATCATCCGCGCGTTCGGAGGCGAACCGATCTTCTTTATGATCAGCACATTCTGGTTCAGACCGATTGTCGTGCTGTCCTCCATATGGAAGGAAAGCGGCTGGGGAACGATAGTATATCTGGCGGCGATTGCGGGAATCGATCAGCAGCTCTACGAGGCGGCTATTGTCGACGGAGCAAGCAGATTCAGACGGATGTGGCACATAACATTGCCGTGTATTCGTAGTGTAGTCATTATTTTGCTCATTATACGTATAGGCCATATACTCGATGTGGGTTTCCATCAGATCCTCGTGCTCTACAATCCGGCCGTATACGACGTGGCGGATGTGTTCGGGACCTATGTTTATCGAGTCGGTTTGTCGGGCGGTCAATTCAGCTTCGCCACGGCGATCGGATTGTTCAAGTCGGTATTCGGTTTGATTCTGGTAATAGGTGCGAACAAGCTCGCGAAAGCGTTTGGAGAATCAGGGATATGGTAAGTATACCCGGACGAGAAACGAACAGGATATCGAGCGGATTCGATTTCTTTTTGGTCTTCAATACGGTTTTTATGATATTGCTGGCCATTATAATGATCTATCCGTTTCTGTTTATTCTCAATTTGTCGCTGAGCACACCCGAGGGAGCGACGCTCGGCGGGGCGTTCCTCACGCCTCGGGGATTCACTCTGAAAGGATACGAACAGATCATCGAGTCGAAGTACCTGTGGACGGCGTTTTTCAATTCCGTTTTCGTGACCGTCGTCGGTACAACCGCAAGCGTGCTCGTTACCGCGTTTGCCGCGTACTCTCTATCGAAGAGTTTCCTGCCCGGGAAATCGTTATTCACATTTCTTATTACGTTCACGATGCTCTTTTCCGGTGGATTGATACCGACATACCTGGTAACGATCTCTCTCGGTCTGCGAAATACTCGTGCAGCGCTTATATTGCCCAAGCTCGTCTCCGCGTTCAATCTCATAATCATCCGTAATTTCTTCCAGAATCTACCGGAGGACCTTGAGGACGCGGCGAGGATCGATGGAGCGGGCGTCCTGAGGATATTCTTCCAGTTGATATTCCCGCTGTCGATGCCCGCTATTGCGACAATCTCGCTTTGGTACGCCGTCGGATACTGGAACGATTTTTTTCAGTGCCTCATATACATGCAGGATCGTTCGAAAATGGTGCTTCAGCTCGTACTTCGGGAGGTGGTCATGATGTCGAATCTCGGGGAGTACATAGCCGATTCTTCGGAAGAGGTTTCACAAATACCGGAGTCGCTTCAGGCGGCAACCGTCATGTTTGCCACCGTTCCGGTTCTGCTCATATATCCCTTTATACAAAAGTACTTCGTCAAAGGAATATTGATCGGATCGCTGAAAGGATGAAGACGCAGATGCAGGCTCGAAAACAATCGAGGAGAGAAACCGATGAAAGCAGGAACTGCACAGGATAGAGTTGTGGATACGTTGGACGGCAAAGCGTCGATGTGCGAAGGCGCCCGAAAGCTCAGGGCGATATACGACATTACTCCGGGCGCCCCGTTCGTGCAACGGGAGTTTGGTTATTACTCGCTGGAGAAGTGGAAAGTACAGGGTATGCCACAGGATATACCGCACAAGGCGCTATTCGGGTTTGATGAAAAAGGGAGTTACCAGCTCGGAGGGCTCGGGTGGTGTGAGGCGGCGTTTGTACCACAGTTCGAAGACACGGTAATAGAGGATCGTGGTAAGTACGAGCTGGTACAGGATTTCGCCGGAAGACACGTTCTGGTATTCAAGGGAAGACGAAGCGGATTCATGCCCGAGTATGTGGATCATCCGGTGAAAGAGATGAAGAGCTGGCGGGAGAAGTGTAAGTGGCGGATGAATCCCGATTCACCCGAACGTATTGCGGCAGCCGAAGAGAGCGGACGAGAGGCAGTTGCCGCAGCTGATAAAGAATTATTGGTTGTGCAGGGTCTGGTAGGCGGCTATATGTACCTTCGGAGTCTGATCGGTCCGGAAGGCGTATTGTATATGTTCTACGATCAGCCGGATCTTGTTCACGAGTGTATGCAAACTTGGTTCGATCTGGCCGACTCGATTATAGCCCTTCATCAACGGCATGTATCGATCGACGAGCTTTTTATCGCCGAAGATATTTGCTACAAGGCGGGCTCTCTGATATCCCCTGATATGATTCGGGAGTTTCTCTTTCCCTACTACCAACAGCTGCTCGACAATATTCGAAGCAGGCAACTCGATCAGTATCGCAAGCTCCACTTTCAGGTTGATACCGACGGCTACGCTCCGGCGGTTATCCCTCTTTACCGTGAGCTCGGTATGGATGTCATGTCGCCTTTCGAGGTCGCCGCGGGATGCGACGTCGTAAAGATTGGGCGAGAGTATCCCGACCTCGTCATATTCGGGGGAGTGGACAAAAGGGTCCTGGCGGAGGGACCCGAAGCGATCGACGAGTTCGTCGATCGCGTCTTCCCGGTTATGCAGGCGCGGGGCGGATATATACCGACATGTGATCACGGCGTACCTGAAGAGGTGGATTACGCAGACTATCTCTATTACCGAAAACGGTGTCTCGAGTTTGCCTGAAAACACTACTGAAAAGGATATCAAATGATTACAGTCGAATACGACGGACCGGGTGAATTGCGCGCAAATCAGCTTTTCACGGCGCGTTACACGATTCGTTCCGGACAGGGGCTCTTACCCGGTGCCCGGATTGTCCTCGCAGCGCGACATGTGTCGGATTTCGGAGATCCGCAGATTTCGGATCCTGCCGGAGAGAATTTCATTACTGTGGAAGGTCCGGGAGAGTGGAAGCTCGGTCCGATACAGGTCGGTAAAAGACATCCCTGGAACCGGGGAATAGATCTTGAGTTGAAGTCCGGAAGATTCGAAC